>JADFWP010000019.1:1511-48656 GCA_015234115.1 Magnetococcales bacterium | reverse complement strand
CAGATATGGAGTTCTTCAAGTTGAGGATTATGGCGCTACACGAGGCCACGGCGGTTCTGGTCGGGTGAGGTCACCCCCTCAGGTACGCTTCCCCCGGAAGAGCCCAATTTCTTTTGCATGCCATGTTTGCTCCCCCTTGCACCGTAAGTCCATTTAAGTCCATATTAAGTCCATCGTGAATGCACGGAACCGGAATGAACATAGCATAGTAAATAATTGCAATCAATTGCAATAGGTTATCTGTATACCGGGGGTGGGATGGTGTGCATGGAAGTGGACCGGAAAACCATGCGACAACGCTTTCACACGGCAGGGGTCACAGGTTCAATCCCTGTGCCGCCCACCATCTCTGCACAATACGGAGCCACTCTCAAGGTGGCTTTTTTTTTGTTCCAGTCATCCGATGCATCGGTGGAACGCGGCCTCAACCTTTCTGGATATTCCCGGTTTGCAATGGACATGCGACAGATAGGCATCATCACCAAACGTTCCGATCCTCGCGCGCTGGATGCAACCCGGCTGTTGGCCGAGTGGCTGGTGGCTCACGATTGCGAGGTGACCGTGGTCCATGAAATCGCCGCTGCGGCCTCGATTCCGGAGGAGTGCGCCGCGCGACAGACCCAGGAGCTTTTGCCCGAAGGGCAGGACATCGTGGTGGTCATTGGCGGGGATGGCACTTTCATCGCTGCGGCGCGGGCGGCCGAAGAGGTGGATGTGCCGTTGTTGGGAATCAACATGGGACGGCTGGGATTCCTCACCGATACCTCCCGCGACAGCATGTACGCGGCCATGGCGCGGGTGCTGGCCGGAGAGTATCGCATCGAGGAGCGCATGCGTCTTTCGGTGGAGGTGGTGCGTCACGGGAATACGACCCTGGTTTGTCGGGTGCTCAACGATGTGGTGGTCCACAAAGGGGAGTTGGCCCGCATGATCGAGTTCGATGTGGCCATGGACGGGCAGTTTGTCTTTTCCAGTCGCGCGGATGGTCTGATTGTCTCCACTCCGACCGGTTCCACGGCCTATGCCTTGTCTGCCGGCGGTCCGATTGTCCATCCAGGGTTGAACGCGATTCTGCTGGTGCCGATTTGTCCGCACACCCTGACCAATCGTCCCATCGTGGTGCCTGGGACTGGTACGGTGCGCATCACTCTCACCAACAACGGACAGGATCGTTTGTTGACCCTGGACGGTCAGTCGGGATTTCCTCTGGTGGATGGCGATGAAATTCTGGTCCGCCGTTCCAGCCGTCCGTTGCGGGTGCTGCATGCCCCGAATCGCAACCACTACACGGTATTGCGCGAAAAGTTGCACTGGACGGAATAGCCGATTCTGACTTGTAGAATAATGGCGCGATTTTTGATTGGGGCCAGGGTGTTGGTCAGGTTGACCCATCCTTGGCATCGCAGCGGCACAGGGGCGAAACACCATGAAAATCGTGACTGGTCTGGGGGTTGGCGTTGGTGTCCTTGGTTTGATGCTCACTCCGTGTGCCCAGGGTGAGAGTCGGACGACTGCCGGACGCGATGCGGAAGCGCATCGTGGGGGCGCCCGTGAGGTCATTCTTTCCCGGAATTCCCAGGAGCGTGGTGCGCGTGCGGAAGGAACTTCCTGGCTGGAGTTGCAAGAGGGAGTGGCGCTCACCGGGTGGGTGGATTCCGAGAGTCGTCTGCCTGCCGGAATGTGTGCCGTCGAGACCGAACAGGAAAAGAACAACAAATATATGATTGGTCTCACCATGCTCTGGTGAACGGTCTGGATGTGTCGGGGCAGGCAATGGCCCGTTTTCCTCCTGGAGGGGAAAGCGGGCCATTTTTTTTACCGGGTGAGGGGATCTCCCTCCATGCCGTGACCATCTCGGAGTGCGTCGTTTGCAATGGGATCCAGGGGTGCAGTCTCTGGGAGGTTGCCTTGCCTTTGGCGCGCTTTTTCAGCAGCGCACCCTCTGGTCGCCGCAGGCGATGTCTTTGGGTCAAGAACGCATCATTCCGAAATGGTCGCGGTTCAGGTGTTCTGGTTTCAGCGCGAGCGGGCAGCCAGCATGCCATCGGGACGAAAGGTCTGTTGCAACTGCACATAGACCTTTTCCACAATGGCCTGGAGGCGGCGCATTTCCGATTCGGCCAGGCGGTGCAGGGCGGTCATTTGCTCCAACAGGGCCAGTTCCGTATCGCTCAGACGGGTGAGGATGCGTTTGAACTCCTGTTCCGTCAGGCCGAGTTGTTCGATTTTGTTCATGGTTTCTTGGATCTGCTGTCTCATTGGACGCTCCGTGGCGCAATAATAGAGGTGTGACTGGATCGGAAGTGTGGCGCAGAGGCCACCGGTTGAGATCGGGTGAAAGCAAGAAATGCGCCAGGAATGATCGTATGGAATGGCCGGTATGAAATCGTGATCAAAAATCCTCCTCATCGACCTTATCGTCTTTTTTGGTGTTGGAGATGAGTTGAAAAAAAGCACCGGGAAAATTTTCTGGTCATTGGGCTTTTGCGGGGTGGTTGCGTCTCTTCGGGTGGCCATGCGGGGCGATCTTCCGGAGACGGCAGCATGGAAAACATGTCAAGTATATGAAAATAAAGGAGAAATCAACGTAATAATCATGGATAAAATCAACCCTTATCGGATTTATCGGTTGTTCGTATTTCAAACTTTAGCAAAAAGAAATACGATGCATAATACTGAAAAAATCAACCAACCAGGTAGAAATCAACTTTGTCAAGTTGGTTTCTACTGAAAAATTTATCGAATAGGTGCATTTTTTGTTTAAGATTGTCGGAAGAGATGTCGATGATGGTGGTAACGGACACCGGAGCAGTTCCGGTCAGGCAGGAACAAATCAACTCGCCAAGTGCGAAGCCATCATAATGTCGTCGTATCTCTTTCAAGGGAGTCTTGAACCATGACCATTTCCATCAATACCAATATGGCCTCTGTACTGGCTTACAGAGGTTTGCAGGCTGCGACCAATTCTTTGGGAAAAAGCATGCAGCGGCTGGCCAGTGGCGTCCGGATCAATTCCGCCGCCGACGACGCCGGAACCCTCTCGGTGACCACCCGCATGTCGGCCAAGATTCGCAGCATCAACGTGGCCAAACAGAATGCCAATGAAGGTGTCTCTTTGATCGATGTGGCCTACTCGGCGCTGGAAGAGACCTCCAACGCCATCCAGGACATCCGGGATATGGCCGTGGAGGCCAGGAGCGGCACCCGCACCTCGGCGGAGCGCACGGCCTTGCAACTCGATGTGAATCAGTTGATCACTGAAATCCAGAGAATTGCCACGGAGACGGAATATAATAATAGTAATCTTCTGAATGGAAGTTTTGCAGCCAAGAAATTCCAGATCGGCCCGAATATCGGCGATACCATTGCCGTCACCATCAACGCCGCCAGTCTGGCTTCAATCTATATGGGAGCGAATGGCGTCTCGGTGAATGTGGCCAGTGCGACTTCGGCCAGCCGCACCATTGGCGTCATGGATTCGGCGTTGGATGCGGTCAACACCATTCGTGCCCAGTTGAGCGGAATTCAGAGTCGTTTCGAGTCGATCATCAACACTTCCGGTTATGCGGCGGATGCCTACACCTCGGCGGTTTCCGGCATGATGGATACCGACATTGCCCAGGAATCCACCAATCTGGCGAAACAATCGATCATCCAGCAGGCCGGAATTTCGGTGCTGGCCCAGGCGAAATTGCAGCCCCAGCTGTTCCTGAAGCTTTTGGAATGATGATGCTGACGCGATCTGCCGGGGCGTGTGTGCCCCGGCAGGTGGATCATCATGCGGGTGTTCAATCCGGCTCGATCGCCGCAGTCGGATCGGCGGCGCGGATCCGGGCCATGGCCTCTTCGGCTTCGCTTTCCCGCGCTTCCAGCTCCAGCGAGAGGGTCTCCCAGCGGTTCATGGCGTTTTGCAATTCGACCTCCAATTGTCCGAGTCGGGCCACATTGGATTTGAGCTGCTCCTTGAAGGCATTTTCATAGGCTTCGGGAGCAGAGAGGGCCGTTTGCAGCGTGGTGCGTTCCTGCTCCAGGCTTGCGATGGATTTTTCGAGTTTTTCCAGCCGTTGACGGGTGGATTGGGTCTCCTGGCGCAGCCGGTCCCGGATCTGGGCCACGAGACGGCGGATTTCCTTCGGATCGCGCGACGCGGCAGGCTGTGTCGCCTCGGCAGCGGACAAGGCCGGGGTCGGGGAGGGGGTGGGATTGATGGCAAGCTCCAGATAGCTCTCCAGGGTGCCTTCCCAGGTCACCACCCGGCCATGGGCCACCACCCACAAGGTTTCGCAGCTTGCCTCCATCAGATCCCGGTCGTGGGTGACGAGGATCACCGCGCCCGGATAGTCGCTCAGGGCCTCTTCCAGTGCGGCGCGGGCCGCCATGTCCAGATGGTTGGCCGGTTCGTCCAGCAACAGCAGGTTGGCTCCGGAAAGAAAGACGTGGGCCAGGGCCAGCCGTACCCGTTCGCCTCCGGAAAGGTCGGCGACACGGGTTTTGACCGCCTCTCCGGAAAAGAGCAGTCCCCCGAGCAGGGCGCGCAATGCGGTCTCGCCAAAGTGTTCCGGTGCTGCCGAGGCGGCTGATTCCAGCACGCTCTGGCCCGGTTGCAGCATCTCCATGGCATGCTGGGCAAAGCGTGCCACCCGTACCCGGTCGCCGATGGTGACGCTGCCTCCGTCGGGCGTCAGATCCCCGGCGATCAATTTCAACAGGGTGCTCTTTCCGGCGCCGTTGATCCCCACCAGTCCGATTTTCTCTCCCCGTTTGAGTTCCAGATCGACATCGGAAAAAATGGTCCTGTCCCCGTAGACTTTCTTGACGCGCCGGGTTTTGATCACCTCCTGGGCACAGGCGGGGGGGGTGGGAAAGCGGATGCGGGGGGGACGGACGCTCTGGGCGCTCTGGGGCACCGGCTCCAGCCGTCCCAGGGCCTTGATCCGGCTCTGGACCTGTTTGGCCTTGGTCGCCTTGGCGCGGAAACGGCGGATGAAACACTCCAGTTCTTCCCGTTTCCGGGTGAGGGTGGCGGCGGTTTTCTCCTGGCTTTGCAGATTGGCGGCTTTCTGTTCCAGCCAGGCATCGAAGGGACCGGCATAGCGGGTCAGCCGACCGTTTTCCAACTCCACCGTGATCGTGGTGGCGCGGTTGAGAAACGATCGGTCATGGGAGACGATGATCAGTGCCTGGGCGCCGGCATTTTTTTTCAGATGATTCTCCAGCCAGGCCGCGGATTCCAGATCGAGGTGGTTGGTGGGTTCATCCAGCAGCAGCAGGTCCGGGGCCGAAAAGAGCAGCCGCGCCAACTGGGAACGCATGCGCCAACCGCCGGAAAAATCATTCAGGGGGCGTTCGAGATCCTCTGGCGCGAAACCCAGCCCGGTGAGAATCGTTGCCGCCCGTCCTTCGGCCGAATAGGTGTCGAGCGTGGTCAGACGCAGGTCAATCTCTCCCATGCGGGTGACCAGGGCATCGTGATGCGCCCCGTGGGCCGAGGCGAGCAGCAGGTGTTGGATTTCGGTCCGTTCGTGCCGGAGCGCGGTCAACTCTTCGTCTCCGGCCAGGGTTTCGGCCAACAGGGTCTGGCTTGCGTCGCGAATCTCCTGCCGCAACAGCCCGACTCTGGCGCCGCCCCGCAGACGGATCGTTCCGGCATCGCTTTCCACCTCGCCCAGGATCATGCGCAACAAGGTGGTTTTGCCCGCTCCGTTCGGACCGATCAAACCCACCCGCTCCCCTGGGTGGATGCGCAGTTCCGCCTGGTCCAACAGGAGCCTGCCGCCCAGATTTTTGCTGATTTTATCAAGTGTCAACACCAGACTGATCCTTGCTGGAGAAAGGAGTGTGGATCGATTTTTTTGTTCTGTACATAAACCATGATTTATGCAATGCTGCGTCACTCGATCCAAAGAAAAGTCCCTATTCTTGGCATGTCTGGTTGCATGGATGCAAGGGTGCGAGGCTCTTTGCGGTGGGGATGACCGGATGAAAATCACGCCATGGATTCGTCAACGCTATCCTGTGGCCCGTTCGGCCTCCGAGCGGAGCGCAGCGGCCCGTGAAATGGCCGAACAGGGATTCCTGGTGATTTTTCGTCAGGGACGCTTTGTCGGCATTCTGACCACCGCCGATGTCAAGGCGCGCCGGGGTCTGGTCCCAGGTCCGGCTGTGGCCCCGGATGCGGAGCACGACGCGGTTTTGGCGCAGATGATCCAGGTCAACCGTCCGGTGCTTCCGGTCCAGGAGGGGGAGCGGTTGCTGGGCATTGTCACCCGTCACGACCTGGAGAATATCCAGGGGGACGATCTGCCGCAACCGAACCAGCCGCCGAATATCCGGGGGGACGACCTGCTGCAACAGAACCGGTCGCTGCTGGCCGAACTGGACCAGTTGCGCGTTCTGGCCGAACGCAACGAGCGGATCGCCCAATCCCGTCTGGCCATCAACACCCTGTTGCAGACCGCCCTGGAACCCCTTTCTCTGGAAGAGCAGCTTGCCAAGGCGCTGGAGATCATCCTGAATGTGCCCTGGCTGGCCGTGCAGGCGCGGGGTGCGATCTTTCTGGCCAATCACGAGACCCGTCGTCTGACTCTGGCGGCCCAGAAGGGGCTTTCGGAGGCGTTGTTGTCGCACTGTGGCGTGATCGAACCGGGCTATTGCCTGTGCGGACGGGCGGCGCAGCGGGGGGAGCTGCTTTTTGCCGATTGCGTGGGTCCGGAGCATGAGGTGCATTATCCCGGCATGGTGGAGCATGGCCATTATTGCGTGCCGATTCTCTCCCGTGGCGTGCTGCTCGGGGTGTATACGCTTTATCTGGCCGTGGGGCATCAGCGCGTCAGCGAGGAGGAGGAGTTTCTGGAGGCGGTGGCCAATACGCTGGCCGGACTGATCGAACGCAAGCGGGTGGAGGCGGATCTGCGTCAGGCCAAGGAGGATGCGGAGAGCGCCAATCGGGCCAAGACCGCCTTTCTGGCCAACATCAGCCACGAAATCCGGACGCCGTTGAATGCCATCGTCGGTTTTTCCCGGATTCTGCTCAAACATCAGAGTCAGATTGCGCCGCGTTTCATGCGTTATCTGGAAAACATCCGCGTCAGCGGGGACAATCTCACCGAAATCATCAGCAATGTGCTCGATCTGGCCAAGATCGAGGCCGGGAAAGTCGAACTCGACAAGGAGGACATCGATATCACCCTGCTGGTGCAGAGTCTTTATCAGGTGGCCAAGGATCGCGCGGCTGAAAAAGGGGTGCTGCTTCATTATGCCATCGATCCCGAACTGCCGCGACAGGTTCATTCGGATCGGACCCGCATCAACCAGATTCTGATGAATCTGGTGGGCAATGCCATCAAGTTCACGCCGCGCGGCAAGGAGGTGACCATTCGCGCCACGCGCGCCGGGGAGTCGATGCTGTTCGAGGTGGAAGATCAGGGAATCGGCATCCCCAGGGATCGGTTGCATGCCATTTTCGAGCCGTTCGAGCAGGCCGACGGTTCGACCACCCGTCGTCATGGCGGCACCGGTCTGGGGTTGTCGATCGTGCGCAGTCTGACCGGGATTCTGGAAGGCAGCGTCTCGGTGGAGAGCCGGGAGGGGGAAGGCTCCTGTTTCCGGGTGCGTTTGCCGTTGGAGGAGGCGACCCCGGCGGTTCCGTCCGAGGAGAGCGGCAACTGGCGTACCTTCCGGTTCGATCCGGAGGTGCGGTTGTTGCTGGTGGAAGACAATGCCATGAATCGTGAGATGCTGATGGCCGTGTTCGATGAGGTGGGGCTGACCACCCTGATCGCCGAGGATGGGCGGAGCGGCGTGGAGATGGCCCGCGCGTTGCACCCGGACATCATTCTGATGGATCTGCACATGCCGGTGATGGATGGTCTGACCGCCACGCGGGCATTGAAAAGACATCCGGAAACCGCGACCATTCCCGTGATCGGGCTTTCCGCCGATGCTTTTGTGGAGCGGGAACGGGAGGCCAGGGAGGCGGGGGTGGATGGTTTCATGACCAAGCCGGTGGATCTGGCCCGTCTGGTGCCTCTGTTGGCCAATCATCTGCATCAGCGTCACGCCGGGGCAGGGGGGGCGGCCTTTGTCCGGGGACGAGACCCCTTACCCGATGCGCTGGCCGAACGGGTGTATGGAGGACTTGCGGAGATCGCCGCCTTGCCGCTTTATGAATCCGCCCGCATTATCGCTGTGTGCGACTCCCTGATGGCGCTGTGCAATCCCTATGACTGTCCGCACCAGGGGGTGCTGGGACGGATCCGGGATGCGGTTTTTTCGAGGAATTCCAAACGGATTCCGGAGATTATCCGCGAGGCCCAGGCGTTGTGGATCGCTCCCCAGGTGACGCGGGAACTGGTGGCCTGATTCCGGCCTGCCATGCGTGATGGTGATCAATGAGTGGGAGATGATGGAGCGTTGGTTGAGATTGGGGCGCGGGATCGCATCCCTTTTGGGGAACAGGGACAGAGTGTCGTCAGATCCTCGTTCCGGGGTTCAGCCGTTGTCCGGCGTGTCGTCGCGGCGCACGATGGTCCGGGTCAAGCCTGCGGAGGAGATGGGGCTGATTGTCAATCTTGTCTGTGATGATAAAAATTATTTTGATGTCCTCCTTGACGATATCGGTGCCGGAGGGTGTGCCGTGCGGCTGCCAGAGGGCGCGGAACCGTGGCGCGCGACTGGCGCACTGGAGTTGACCATTCATTGGTGTATCGATCAGAAAATCACGCTGAAGGGTGTCGTGCGGAGCGTGGAAATGCATCCAGGCCGGGTTGTCTGTCATGTTCTGTTTGATCCGGAGCACGGGGAGTCCATGCGGGCGGTCAGTGCGTTGGTGCTCCAGATGGAACGGTGGCATTTGCGGGCCAGGAGCGGTTACGGGGAGCCGGGAAACCGGGGATTGTCGGCTCCGGAGTTCAGGAAGAGTCCCGCACGATCAAGACCTTGCCTCAAATGCTGAACCATGACCATCCGGGCGTGCGAAAAGCGCAGGCTCAGACTGATATCAGACCGTGCATGGGTTGTCCGATATGCGTTATAGTGCAGACGAGATGACCCGTGACCGAAGCGATTTCGGTCGTAAGATCTGGCATGATTGATTTTGGATGGATTCTATGGGAAGTAGCGCTTCAATCTTCAGGTTTCACAAAATTCCTTTTTTTCGTTCTTTTCAGACCATATTAAAAATTTCAGTTGTTCTGTTCGGGATCGAACTCCTGATCATGCTCATTCTGCCCCATCTGACCGGCGAGGACGGCATGGGCACCTGGATGGCCACGCTGGTGGACTCGCTGTTTCTGGCCGTTATCTCCACTCCCGTCAATATGAAATGGGCCTTGCGCGATTTTGCCCCCATGGGATGGTTCGCCACTCGTGACGGCTCATTTGGGGTGGTGGCGCTCAATATCGGGATCACGGTCTTTTCGGTGATTTTCTCGGTCGAATGCGTCATCATGCTGCTGCTGCCATTGGTTGGCATCGAGAATGAAAACGCCCTGGTGGCGGTGCTGGATGCCTTGATGCTGTCCACGCTGGCCTCCCCGATCATTTTTTATCTGGTCACCCGGCAGGCCTCGAAAGATTTCTTTTCCGACACCAATCAATCCCAGAACATCAAACGGCAGTTCCTGATGCTGTTTCTGCCTCAGATCTGCCTGTTCGTGCTGGCCACCGAGGCTTTGGATCTCCAGGAGACCCAGGCCCGCGCCCGCAGCCGGGAACATGACGATGCGCGTCAGTTGGAACTGGTGCGTCGGGAGTTGCTGGAAGAGATTCATTTTGTCGCGGGTGATCTCCTGACCATGGCGCGTGAGGCCATGCTCCTGGAATCCGTGGCCGAAGATCGTCCCGCCGAACCGCTTCTGGAGCGTGGTTTTTCCGAGTTTCTCAAGGTCAAGAACCGTTTTCGCAGTGCGGTGCTGCTGGATCATCAGGGAAGAATCCGGGTGCGGGTCGATTTCCACGATGGGCAGGCGGTGCGGGCGGCAGGCGGGGAGAGTGGCGGCGATCTGGCGCAGTCGGCGCTCGATGTGATGCCATTGCAAACGGATGCGGTGGTGATTTCCGGGCCGTTTCCCGCGCTCGAACCGCACAGCGGCTCGGTCCTGCGTTTTGTCACGCCCGTGGAGGGGCAGGGCGGCAGAAGGCGGGGCGCGCTGGTTCTGGATCTGGCCTGGAGTGGTCTGGAGGCGATTTTCGACCACTTGACCATGACGTTATCGGGCAAGTTCCTGCTGCTTTCCGAGCAGAGCGGCGTGATTTATCCCCACGCCTCTGGTCAGGAGCGGGCCTGGGCCGAAGCGGATACCCTTTGGCAGGTGTTGCGTCCCGGTGAACGCGGGCGGGTGGAGGATGGGCAACAGGTGGTTTTGTTCACCACGCTGCAACCTGGGGTGCAGGCGCATGGCAATCACGCTTCCAGGGTGAATGACGCGGCCCGCAGTTCGATTCTGCCCTGGCAGGGGCCGATCTGGAAAATGGTCGCTTTGCATCTGCCGGACCACAGCGATGCCGATCTGGATGCCATGCGGCGGCGTTTGTTGATTTTCCAGTCCCTGTTGATCGGTCTGGCAGCGATTGGCAGTTGGCTGTTCGCCCAGGCGATCGTGCATCGTCGGGAAGCGGATGTGCGCAATCAACAGATGCATCAATCCCAGATCGCCTTGAACGCACTGCTGGAAACCACTCTGGTGCCCATGAGTCTGGATGAGCAGTTGCGGACCTCGATCGATATTGTCAGTTCCATGTCCTGGATCGGTTTGACGGGCAAGGGGGCCTTGTTCGTCGCCGATGCCAACAAAAGACAGATGAATCTGGCGGCGCACCAGAAGTTGACCCCAGAGGAACAAAAAAGGGTGCATCGGGTGCCTTACGTCAACTGTCTGTGTCAGCAGGAGGAGAACTGGCGCAAGGTGTTGCAGTTTCCCCAGGATTGTCCCGGTCATGCCGTCTGCGTGCGCGGCACGCCCGGACAGGGGAATTATTGCATTGCCATTCCCGGACCGGAATCGCCGCTTGGCATGATGTATCTGCAATTGCAGGAGGGGCATTCCAGCGCCGAGGAGCGGGATTTTCTTTCCACTCTGGCGGGTTCTCTGGCGGGCATCATCGAACGGCGGCGCATGGAGTCGGATCTGCACAACAAACAGGAGGAGCTGAAACGCACCCGTTTGGATATCATTCATCGTCTCGGCATGGCTGCGGAATTCCGGGATCAGGATACGGGTCAGCATGTGGTGCGCATGAGCAAATATGCCGCTGCGCTGGCGCGGGCCGCCGGCCTGCCGGAAGAGGAGTGCGACAATCTGCTCAACGCGGCGCCGTTGCACGATGTGGGCAAGATCGGCATTCCCGATTACATTCTTCTGAAACCCGCCCGTCTCACGCAGGAGGAGTGGGAAATCATGAAGAAACATACCCTGATCGGTTCCATGATGCTCCACGGCTACGATGCCGATCCCATGAACACCGCCCACATCATCGCGCTGACCCATCACGAACGCTGGGATGGTCAGGGATATCCCATTGGCGCCCCTGGGGAGGAGATTCCCATCGAGGGGCGGATTTGTGCCATTGCCGATGTTTTCGATGCCTTGACCAGTGATCGTCCCTACAAAAAGGCCTGGAGCATTGAAAAAACGGTCGCCGAGATTCGGAAAGGGGCGGGCAGCGCTTTCGATCCCCGGCTGGTGGCGATTTTTTGCGATATTCTGCCGGAGATCATCCGCATCAAGGAAGCCAATGATGATTGATTGGCTTCACGTCGCCCCTTGCGATCTGGCGGTCCGCCAAAAGGCCGATCTTTCCGCCCGGCTGCTTTGGCCTATCGGGACCATTTCACCTGTTGCAACTGATTGGCGAGAAAATCCTTCTCGGCCTGGGTGAGGAACTGGTCGAACAAGCCACCCTGGTTCCGGTTGTTGGGGGGGGTGGCGGGAGCAGAGGGACCGGCGGGTTGGAACGGTGCCGGTTTCATGACGGGAGGGAGGTACGCATTGAAGACGATATTGGACATGGATCTCTCTCTTTGGCATGGAAAGTAGTGGAAAACAGCACGGAGCCAACGGCCCTGCACCTCATGCACTTTCTGTGCCACAGACAGGCTCTTTTCCTGATCCTTGCTTCATCTTCCGTACCTTGGGTTCGACGCTTCCCGCCAGTCGCCGTTAAGGCGTCGGGACGGCAGCGGATTTCCGGCATTCGTCATCTCTGCAAGCACCAGGCATATGCGGATGCTTGTGGACATGCACGGGTTGAAAGGATATGGTCATGTCTCTCGCGGCTCCCTCATGGTTGGGTTTTGGATGGACAGGATTTTTGCCCTTTCCGGATGGAGACGGTCCGCACGTTGCGCAAGGGAGGGAACGATGATTTTTTTGAGGTTCTTTTTTCTGCGCGCAAGGTGCGCCGACGGCGAGAAAATTTGCAAGATGAAACATTGAAAGTCAGTGACATTTTTCTGTATGATTGGCCGATAAAGATACAGGCCCATACGTTCAAAGGCATGCGTCCTTTCATGCGTACCGGCCCCTTGCATCACGCATCCAGGGAGAAAAACCATGCAGGTCGGGAATCTAGCCGAAGTGATCCGGGAAGCCATCGACGAAACGACGGTCGCCTTCTTCACAGCGGATGTGGGCATCAAGGCGGGTCCGTCGGTCAGCACCTCAGCCGATGAACCCTATGTGCCCCCGCAGGCCGATGTCACTGCGATCATTGCTTTCAATGGCGTCATCGAAGGTGGGGTGCATGTGTCGGCACCGTTCCATTGCGCCGTGGCGCTGGCAGCCGCTTTCTCCGGCGACGAGATCGAAACCTTCAACAATACCGCCAAGGATGCGATTGGCGAGTTGGCCAATATCATTGCCGGCGCCGTGAAAAGCCGCATCTGCGACGATCAGATCAATCTCACCCCACCCCAGGTCGTGGTGGGCCGGGATCACCAGATCGGCTATACCAAACCCCTCGAAAGCACCAAATGTTATTTTCGCACCGATAACGGTCCCTTTTTCGTGGAAGTCTTCTATCGGAAATAAGCGGATCAGCGCAGCAGGCGGGATTTCTCGACCGCCCGCAGCACATGGGCCTGGGCCGCGTTGAGCAGTGATCGAACCGTGGCCGGATCCAGGAATTCGCCCCGATTGTCCCGCCCGAGCCGTTCCAACGCCTCCAGGGCCTGTTTGGCCTTGGCGATTTGATCGAGCAGATCTTGTGAATTCTGGGCAACGGTTTTGGCCATTCCTGAAGTTTCCTGATCGGGTGGTTGGATGGAGCGGGTCAGGGGCGGGTGGCCTGGTGGGTACACAGGCCATAGGATCCCTGCTCGTCCAGACACTTTTTTTGTTCAAGGGATTGATAAACCGACCGTCCCACCTCGTTTGCCGAACAGGCCGACAGCAAAACCAGCGATACGATCCAGATCCAGTGCAGCGATTTGATCATGGTTGCAACCTCACCCACTTCGAGATGTACACTTTTGAAGAACAAAGAAGGGGTCTGGGGGATTCCTTCCCCAGGGTTTTGACTTTAAAAGCAGAACATTCCAAATATTTTTTGTTTAAAGTCAAGACCCTGGGGGAAGAATCCCCCAGACCCTCTCTTTTTTTTTCAATCATGGCAGCATGACCGATTCGTGCCAAGAAATATATTTTCCAGGCTGGTTGCGGTTCAGGATTCGGTTTGCATCAGACGCTGTTTCAATTTCTGCCAATAATCGAGCCGCTTGGCGATTTCGCGTTCGAACCCGCGCGCCACGGGGTGATAGAATTTTTGACCGGTCAACCCCTCGGGCAGATAGTCGGCGGCCACGAATCCCTCTTCGTGATCGTGGGGATAACGATACTCTTTGCCATAACCCAACTCTTTCATCAGTCGGGTCGGGGCATTGCGAATATGCAAAGGAGGCGCCAGGGATCCGGAACGGTCCGCGCAGGCCATGGCCCGTTGGAACGCGGTATAAACGCTGTTGCTTTTGGGGGCGGTGGCCAGATAGATCACCGCCTGGGCCAGGGCCAGTTCGCCTTCGGGTGAACCCAGGGCATGATAACTCTCCCGGGCGGCCAGGGCAATGGTCAGTGCCTGGGGATCGGCGTTGCCGATATCCTCGGAGGCGAAACGGACCAGGCGACGGGCGATATAAAGTCCGTCTTCTCCTCCCTGGACCATGCGCGCCAGCCAATACAGGGCGGCATCCACATCCGATCCCCGCAACGATTTGTGCAGCGCGGAGATGAGATTGTAGTGGGATTCTCCCAGCCGGTCATGCAGCAGGGCGCGGCGTTCCAGGGTGTGGCGCAACGCCTCACAGGTCAAGGTGGTGCCATCCCGGATCGCCCCGTGCTGCAATTGGATGAAAATTTCAAGAAGATTCAGAGCATAACGGGCATCGCCATCCGACAGGGCGGCAATCTCTTCGCATACGCCCGCCTCCAGCCGCACCGCCAGTCTGCCAAAACCGCGCTCCGGATCTGCCAACGCCCGTTGCAGCAGCGCCGTTAGATCTTCCGCGTTCAGAGGATTCAGTACCGCCACCCGGCAGCGGGAGAGCAATGCCCCGTTCAGGGCAAAGGAGGGGTTTTCGGTGGTGGCGCCGATCAGGGTGATGACGCCCTGTTCGACAAAGGGCAGAAAGGCATCCTGCTGGGCGCGGTTGAAACGATGGATTTCGTCCACGAACAGGATGGTGCCCATCGCTGGCGTGCTTTTGGCCCGCTCCACCACGGCCCGCACCTCCTTGACGCCATCGAGCACGGCGGAGAGCGCCTCGAAATGGTGCCGGGTATGGGTGGCGATGATGCGGGCCAGGGTGGTTTTGCCGCTCCCTGGTGGCCCCCAGAGAATCAGTGAAGGGAGTTGATCGCTCTCCAGCGCCTGGAACAGCAGTTTATCCGGCCCGGTCAGATGGCCTTGTCCCAGCAGTTCCGCAAAGTTGCGGGGACGCATCCGGTCCGCAAGGGGGGGAACGGCAGGACCAGCAGTGACCGGGGAGCGTCCCATGGCCCGGTTTCAGTGGCGCGAGGCCAACCCCATGAGGATGCGATAATCATCCCGCAGCGCCTCTTTGGGCAGGGGATAATCGAACTTGCACCCTTTGACCCGGCAGTATTCGTGATTGGTGACATAATCCAGAATCAGCCGGTAGATGTTGTAATGGTAGAACGCCTTGTGGGTTTCGGGCTTGCCGTTGCGAAAGACGAGAAAGCGGTTGCGATGAAAACGATCCTGAAGATCGGGTTGCAGGTAGCCATAATGGTCGTAGGTCTCGAATCCCCCTTCGAGGGGCGGGAGATGGTCGCTGACCAGCACGATCAGGGAGTCGGGATCCAGTTGCAGGAGTTGTTTCAGGTAGTCGGCCAGGGCCTTGCTGCGATAATAGTGCTGGTTGACGATCCGTTCCAGATCCCAGGGCAGGTTGGTGTCCCGGAACAAGGGGGGACCGACACGATTGCCGTATTCAAACGGGAAGTGGCCATAGACCGTCAGGACATAATTGAGAAAGGGCTTTTTGTCTGCCATGCGTTGTTTCACGAAGGCGAGATTCTGCGCGAACAGCTTGCCATCGAAGAAGTATTTGTTTTCGTGATCGTCCCCTTTGGAGAGATAGGTCTCCTGACTGGGGGTGTACTCTTTGGAAAAATAGACCGCATCGAATCCCAGCCCCTGATAGGCGGGAATGGTATTGAAGAAGTCCGGCTTGAAGCCGTTCGAGGCCATGGTGTGATAGCCGAGCCGGTGGAGAATACGGGGCAGGCAATAGGTTTCCGCTCCGGAGAAGACGTTGAATTCGATTTCGTCGAACTCCTGAAAAGCCGGAACTCCGCACAATACTTCGAATTCGGCCTGGGAGGTGTAGCCGCCAAAGACCGGAGAGACCGAGAAACCCTGTTTGTTGCCGAGCAGGGCGGTGAAATCGGGATGGACCGGCTGGATCTTTTTGGGCAGTTCGCCCAGCAATGTGGGATCGAGAAATCCTTCCAGAACGATCATATGTACATTGCGGCCATTGCCCTTTTCCGGCCTTTCCAACTCCGGGGGCAGGCGCAGGGCGAGTTTTTCGATGTCGCGGTACTGGTCGATGTGGCTGAAGGTCTCCCGGCGTTTGGCCTCGTTGTAGAGGGCCGTGGCCAGGCGGCCATTTTTCTCCACATTGACCACCGTGGCATAGTGGATCAACTCATAGGAGAGTTCGGTGAAGAGCAGGATGTAGCCTTGCGGATGCACAAACGGCAGCGCAAGCAGGATCACGGCGGGAATGGTCAGCAGCAGGGCCTTGCCGGAAAAGCGGACGAACAGGATCAGCAGATAGGCGAGCACACCGCCGATGGCCAGCAGGATCAGATTGCCGGTTGGTCCCAGCACGCCGATCAGCTCCGGAATCTGGGAGATATCGTTGATCTTGGGAATGCGGAAAAAGCGCAGGAAATAATAATCATGGATCAGATAGAGCGCGCCCAAGGGCACGGCCGCGATCACCGGCTGCCAGGGCGATGGACGGATGAAACCATTCAGAAGAAAGTAAAGATAGAGCATCAGGGGGATCTCCATGTGCCAGACCCCTCTGGTCAGTTCGATCAGTTCGTCGGTGAGTTGCAGGTAGCAAAACAATCCGGCCACGAACAGGGTGTAGCGATTGAGCAGCAAACGTCGGATACGCATGAGATTCATTTCGGGTTTGCCAGGGCGGTTTGGTTGCTGCCATCCGTTGTCGCATCCGGGAGGGGAGCGGGCATCGGGGGGCGTTTGGCGGGCAGACCGCTGATGGCCGCCATGATCAGGGTGATGGCATAGGGCATGGACTGTACCAGCAGCACGCCGACCCAGACGCGGGTATCGAAGAAGTCGAAGCCCACCCGGACTTTGATGCCCCAGGCGGAAGCCCAGAAGGCGATCATCAGGATGGTTTCCGTGCGGGCTGCGGCCAGGGCATGCCAGAAGCGGTGGCCATCGACCTGTTTGGGGGTGCGGAAGAAGGGTTTTTCACCGCCGAAGAAGCCCTGCATGACCGCCATGGAGATGGTATGGGTCAAGGAGAGGCCGGCCACGGCGGCAGCCAGGGATTGAACGGGTCGGATCCCCACATTGGTATAATAAAGATGCAGGTGCTTGAGGATCTTGAAACCGAACAAAATCAGCGGCAGCACGCTGAAGACCACGGACGGGGCGTCGGCGTACTGGGGGCCGACGATCATGGCGATGGACCAGCCAAGGGCGATGATGTTGAACAGCAGGTTCAAACCATCGGCGACCCAGGGCATCCAGCCGGCCAGGAAATGGTAGCGTTGTCCCCAGGTGAGGCAGGTGGGACTCCAGCCAAAAAGTTCTTTCAGGTGGGCGCGCATGATGCGCACGGCGCCATAGGCCCAGCGGAAGCGTTGTTTTTTGTAGTCGATGAAGGTGTCGGGCATCACCCCTTTGCCAAAGCTGCGGGGGACATAGAGCGCCTGGAAGCCCTTTTCGAAGATGCGCAATCCCAGTTCGGCATCTTCGGTGATGCACCATTCGGCCCAGCCATTCACCTCTTCGAGCACCGAGCGGCGCACCATGGTCATGGTGCCGTGCTGGATGATGGCATTGCGCTCGTTGCGGGTGACCATGCCGATGTAGAAGAAGCCGCGATATTCGGCATAGCACATGGATTTGAAGGTGGTTTCGTGCAGATCGTAATAGTCCTGGGGCGCCTGGACGATGGCGATTTCGGGTTTCTGGAAGTGGGGGACCAGTTCATAAAGCCAATCGGAATCGACCAGATAGTCGCTGTCGATTACCGAGATGACTTCGGCGCGGGGGTCGGTTTGCTGCAAGGCGAAGTTGAGCGCACCGGCCTTGAAACCGGCCAGAGGATCGACATGAAAGAAGCGGAAGCGTTCCCCGAGTTTGGCGCAGTGGTCGCGGACCGGTTCCCAGATGGCGGGATCTTTGGTGTTGTTGTCGATCACCAGCACTTCGAAGTGGGGGTAACGGAGCTGGGCCAGCGAATCGAGGGTGCGGATCATCATGTCCGGCGGTTCGTTGTAGGCCGGGACATGGATCGAAACCCAGGGAAGCTGGGAGTCGTCGGCCACGTCGGGGCGGGTCAGGGCGCGGCGGCGCGCCTGCACCCAGGCGGCTTCGGCCCACTCGTGGGCTTCGGCGAAGAGGACGATGATCACGCCGGTCATGCCGATGCCGAGCAGCAGACCGAACACCATGGCACCGCCGGTCAGGTATTGCTGGCTGTAGTCATAGACCACATAGACCGCCAGTGAGGCCACGGCATAGGCGAGGATGGCCAGGAAAAAGCGTCCCCGTTTGCGCATGCCATGGCTGTCGAGAAACAGCAGGGTGATGGCCAGCAGTCCAACCATCATCGAGGCCCCGGCCAGCACATACCACTGGGGAATGCTGACAATGGGGGCATGGAAGGGAAATTTCGCCTGACGATCGGCGTTGTAGACTCCCCAATAGGAACCGACGCCCCGTTCCAGGGAGTTGCTTTTCCAGGGTTGGTCAAAGGCTTCGATCACATAGTAGACATATTTTTCCTTGTTGGCCCGTGCCAGGAAGCGGCGCAGGAAGGTGGCCTGTTCCGCCAGACCGGCCTTGGCGTCGATGCGGGTACGGCCATCGCTGGGCCAGCCGACCTCACCGATGATGATCGGTTTTTTCGGATAGGCATCGCGCAGTTCGTTCATGCGAAAGACAATGTAGTCGATGGCCTTTTCCTGGGCGATGCCTTCCCAGTAGGGGAGCATGTGGACGGCGATGAAGTCGGTATGTTTGACCAGTTCCGGGTATTTGAGCCAGATGTGCCACGGTTCGGCGGTGCTGACCGGCGCGTTCACCGCCGAGCGAACCTTGTCGAGATATTTGATTAATTTTTCGACCGGAACGCGGTCGTGGAGCAGGGATTCGTTGCCGACGATCACCCGTACGACGTTTTGGGCGTTGGCGTTGACGGTTTGGATCAGGCGGTCGATTTCGGCGTTGTTGTGCGCCTCGTCGGTGTCGATCCAGCCGCCCACCATGACGTTGATGTCGTGTTTATGGGCCAGGCGGGGGATTTCCGCCAGCACCCCTTCGACCGTGTAGGTACGGACCGCATAGGTCTTGCCGGCCAGCAGGGTGAGGTCTTCGTCGATCTGCTCCACCGTGGGGTGGATGCCTTTTTGGGGATCCTGATCCGCGCGGTAGGGGGCGAAGGCGAACCCCATGACCCGATCCGGCCAGAGGGGTTCCTCCAGTGGTCGATTGAACCAAGCCCAAAGACTTACCGTGATCAGAGAGACGGCACCGACGACCAACCAATGGCTAGGTTTCATGAGGAGGAGATCCGCGATCTTGCAATAGGGTCATGGCACAACACAATCAACACGTTGGGTGGCCTTTCGGGCGCATTCAACGTTCCAGACAGCCTTATAGCACACTTTGGCGACTGATACCAGTGGCGCCGGGAAGAAAGGCGCATTGAAAAATTGTCCGACGCGCGCTGGCCGGAGGATGGGGCGGTGCCGGCTGGCCGGTTCGGGCATGGATTGATTGAAGAATTCCCACCTCTGCCCCGATTGGCTGATTTTGCGGAGGTGGGCAGAAAATATGGCCATAAAAATAATTTGCTTGTTTCCGGGCTTTCTCCTTCGTATCGTATCACCAAGAGGGGATAAGCCGAGAGGACGGAAGCCGTTTGACTCCCTTATCCTAATAAAATTGATGCGGTTCTAAATCAGGTTATCGGGAGTGGAAGCATGTCTCAAACGGTTCGTGGCACGGTGAAGTGGTTCAACAATTCCAAGGGGTTCGGGTTTCTGGCGCCGGAAGATGGCAGCGAGGATGTCTTCGTCCATTTTTCCGCCATCAAGTCCGAAGGGTTCAAGTCGCTGGAAGAGGGGCAGAAGGTCAAATTTGAAGTGGTGAGAGGACAAAAAGGTTTGCAGGCCGCCAATGTCGAGCCGGCTTGACCCCTGATCGCTTTGTCATTGTTGCCCAGGACCGCCCGGAATCCTTGGATTTCGGGCGGTTTTGCTTTGTGAATTCCGAAACAGCGCGCATATCGGGTCTCCATGGGTCAGGAATTTTCCGAAAAGGATTTTTTTCTCAAGGCGTTCCAGGGATTGACCCTGACTCTGGCCCTGTCGGTGGAAAGCGATCTTGATCCGGACACATTGAATGTTCTGGTGGGGGTGGCGCGCGATTTGATGTCCAGTCAGGTCAAGATCCTGATTCTGGCACAGCGCAGCCCTCCGGTTCAGGCCTTTCTCGACGCCCTGCATCTGCGTTTCGGGGAAGAAGAGACCCGGTTGCATCTGTTCGCCGGGGGCGCGATCCCGGCGGCCTTGTGGCGTCATCCCACCCCCTTCATGACCTGCGAACTCGATGCAGAGACCCCGGACCATTTTCTGGAACGGGTGGCGTTGATCGGAGCCGCCTTGCGTCTGCCCAGGGTGGTGCTGATTCATCGCCATGGGGGAGAGGGTTGGCGGGATGAGCACGGTGCGCGGTTGAACTTCGTCAATCCGACCCGCCTCAAGCGGTTGCTCATGGATCCGGCGAGCGGGGGGGATTCCGGCCATCGGAGCGGTCTGCAACGGATCATTCTCTCTTTGCTGCTCGGGGGGGTGGGCGCGGTCAGTCTGTGTCGTCTGGTGGATCTGGAAAAGGAGTTGTTCTCTTACGAGGGAGAGGGACTGTTCTGTTCCCGTCGTCACTACTGTCAGGTGCGCCGCTTGAACCTGGATGATTTTGGCCGGGCTGCTGCCGTGATCCGTCGCGGGGAGCAGGAGGGGGCGTTGCTGCCGCGTTCGGATGCGGATTTGACCGCGATTTTGTTGCAGGGGTATGGGGCGTTCATTTCGGAGCATCATCTTTCCGGGGTGTGCGGACTGGTCACCGCCCCGTATCGGAGTCGGCGTGCCGGGGAGATTACCGCATTGTACGCGCTGACCCGGTTTCAGGGCGAAGGGGTGGGCGGCAGACTGGTGAGCCGTCTGATCCGGGAGGCGCAACGTCTGCGGCTCGACACCCTGTTCGCCTGCGTCGGGGATCCGCGTGCCGTGGCCTTTTTTCAGCATCACGGTTTCACGAGGGTTGCGCCCGAGACCCTGCCCGAGGAAAAATGGCGGCATTATGATCCGGCGCGCAAGGCGCGGATCGTCTGTCTCTCCCGGCCTCCGGGACGCAACGGATCTCAAGGAGGGTGAAAAGCGTGGAACGGGTCGTGATCATTGGCGCCGGGGTGATGGGATGCGCCTGCGCCCATCGGTTGGCGGAGGCGGGATTTCAGGTCACCCTGCTGGAAAAGTCCCTGCCGGGCGCGGAGTCCTCGGCGGCGGCAGCCGGGATCCTGGGTGCCCAGTCCGAGGTGGCCGGGCCTGGTCCCTTTTTTGAGCTTTGTCTGGCCAGCCGGGAGCGGTTCCGGGATTATGCGCGGGAGTTGACCGAGTTGACCGGCGTCTCTGTCGGCTATGAGGATTCCGGCGTGCTGGAGGTGGCCTTGGATCCGGCGGAGGGACGGCTCTGCGTCGCGCGGGCCGAATGGATGCTGGCGCGGGGATTGCGGGTCGAGCTTCTGGACCGGGAAGAGGCGCGGCGTCTGGAGCCGGCCCTGACCGAACGATTGGTTGGCGCGAGTTATTTTCCGGATGATCATCAGGTGGATCCCGTGGCTCTCGCGGCGGCGTTGGCCTCGGCTGCGGCCCGGATGGGCGCCGTGTTCCGTTCCGGCGTGCAGGTGAAAGAGATTCTGGTGCGGGATGGTCGGGTCCAGGGGGTGCTGACCGATGGCGGACCGTTGCATGCCGAGTGGGTGGTGGTGGCTGGTGGGGCGTGGAGTTCCGGCATTGCCGGTCTGCCTGCCTTGCGCACCACGATCAAGCCTGTGGCGGGGCAGATTCTCCAGTTGGAGAGCCGTCCGCCCCGTTTTCGTCATGTGGTGTATGGTTTCAAGGGGTATGTGGTGCCCCGCGCCGATGGCCGGGTGGTGATGGGCTCCACTCTGGAGGATCGGGGGTTTGACAAGGCCGTGACGCTGGCGGGTCTGCATCGTGTGGCGGCCATGGCCATGGAGATGCTCCCCGGACTGGCGGAAACCCGGTTCACCGGTTCCTGGTCCGGACTGCGACCGGCGACCGCCGATGGTCTGCCGCTGCTCGGGTTGTGTGCGTCGGTGGCCGGGCTGGTGATCGCGGCGGGACATTATCGCAACGGCATTCTGCTCACCCCGATCACCGCCGAGGTGGTGCGCGATGGGATGACCGGCAAGCCGCCTGCGGTGCCGGTGGATGATTTCGCACCGTGAAGCCGCCATGACTGCTCCAGTTCATCCGGAAGCGGGCCGACGGATCGCCGTCGCCTTGTCGGGCGGCGTGGATTCCGCCACCACGGCGGCTCTGCTGGTCTCCCAGGGGTGGGAGGTGATCGGCCTGACCATGCAGTTGTGGGATCACGGGGTGGCGCTGCCGGGTGAGGGGGGGCGCACATGTTGCGCCCCGGAGGATCTGCACGACGCCCGTCGCGTGGCCCAGCGGCTCGGGATTCCGTTTTATGTGGTCAATCTGGAAGCCGAATTCCAGCAGGCGGTGGTCAAGGATTTTGTGGACTCCTACGCCGTCGGGCAGACGCCCAATCCCTGCATCCGTTGCAACCAGGTTCTCAAGTTTCGTCTGTTGCTCGACAAGGCTCTGGCTTTGGGTGCCGAGGCCTTGGCCACCGGGCACTATGCCCGGATCGTGACCGTGGAGCAGGAGGTCCAATTGCGACGCGGGGTGGATCCGGACAAGGATCAATCCTATTTTCTGTTTGCCGCCCAACGGGAGGATCTGGCCCGGATCCGTTTTCCGCTTGGGGCGTTGACCAAGGGCGAGACCCGTCGTCTGGCCGAGGGGTTTGGACTCCATCTGGCGCGCAAACGGGAGAGTCAGGATCTCTGTTTTGTGCCGAATGGGGATCAGGCGACCTTTTTTGCCCGTCATGGGGTTGTCCCGTCTCCCGGCCCGATTGTGGATGGTGCTGGAAAAATTCTTGGTCAGCATCGGGGGTTGGGCCATTACACCATTGGCCAGCGCCATGGTTTGGGGGTCGCGGCTGCCCATCCGCTCTATGTTCTGGCCATTCAACCTCGGGAGAACTGTCTGGTGGTGGGACCGGTCGAGGCTCTGGCGCGGGATTCTTTGGAAGTGCAGGCGCTCCATTGGCTCGATTCCTCTCCCCTGACCGGACCACGGGAGGTCATGGCCCAGTTGCGTCACGCCTCCGCACCCCGTCCGGCGACGGTTACGCCTTTGGAGAATCAACGCGCGCGGGTCGATTTTTCTTCTCCCCAGCGTGCCATAGCACCGGGTCAGGCTTGCGTGTTTTATCTCGGGGATCGGGTTCTGGGTGGGGGGTGGATTGCATAATTCACATAATTCTTGCAACAGATTGCCAGAATTGCTTGTTATTGGGTCGGTTTTGAGATAACGTGGATGAAAAGAAATTTGGATCCGGACCTTGGCCGCCCTATCGGTTGGCTGCGTGGTCTGTTATAGTAAACTGTGCCAACGTGACTGGAACCGCTTGGATCTTTAACAAGGTGACCTGATGATCGTACAACAATTGCTTGATAATATTCCATTCTTCTGGTCTTTCAGCGAGGAGGAGAAGAATCGCATCATCAGCCTCGACTGCTACTTCCAGAGCTTTCAGGCCGGTGATTATCTGATCCACGAGGATGCCGAAGACAATGCCCTGTTCATCATCCTCAAGGGGACGGCCAAGGTGACCAAGAAATCCCATCCGGATCGGGTCATCACCATCCTCGAATCCGGGACGGTCTTCGGGGAAATCTCCTTTCTGACCCAAAGACCCCGTTCCACCGACGTGGTGGCGTGCGAGAAAATGATCTGTTTCACCATCAACGGTGAGACCATGAGCCAACTTGACTCCCAAATGCAGCATAAAATCAAAGATCAGTTGATCGAAATCCTGGTGCAGCGGCTCGATCAGATGAACCAAACCCTGCTCAATCTGGTGCGTTGAGAAAAAGCAAAAAAACATTCAACCGGGCCGCACGAATGCCGATAAAAGGATCAAGAGGAAAAAGATCGTTGAATGGGATCTTGCCGGATAATTAAAGAAACTTTGGAGCGGATGCGTCATGTTCAACGCGATTCCAGCGATCAATCTGTTGGGGACGAGCAACCCGATGTTGGAGCAATCCAACCTCGTCAAGATCCCCCACGACATTCGCACGAACAACTCTGAACAATTGGCCGCGCGCAGCGTGGCAGATGTCAAGAAGAATGCCAAAGGTCGCAATGCCCAGCGTCACCACGATCAGGACGAAGAAGAGCCGGAAGGCGGTGAGGAGTCCTCCTTGCCCCAGCCGCGCCACAAGCCAACCATCCAGGAACGGTTGCTGATGGCCAGGCAGGGCAAGGTGAGCATCAATCAACGTGCGGTCAATGCCTTGTTCCTCCAGCAGTCCAAGGGAAGAGGAGACAAGAGGGAGCCATCCGAAGAGGACCGGCCCTCGATCGATGTGGTTGCATGATACGGGCAAATCAGAAATTATGGAAATCATGATTATCGGCGCAGGGGTGGTTGGCATCACTTTGGCCAGGCATCTGTCGGTTGAAGGTCACAATGTGGTGATGATCGACAACGATGCCGCCGTTGTCCGGCACCTCCAGGAAACCCTGGATCTGCAAGCCCTGTATGGTGACACCTCGGATGGCGAGTTTTTACTGAGATCCGGCATGGACAAGGCCAATCTGATCCTGGCCGTGACCAATTCGGACGAAAGCAACATCATTCTCACCCTGATGGCGCGCACCTTCAATCCCACGGCGCGCATCATCGCCCGGGTTCGCAAGAAGCAATTCCTCAACAATCCTGCCCTGGTTCGCAGCGATACCACAGGCGCCACCACGGTTTTCAGTCCCGAATATGCCGCAGTGGAAATGGTGTTGGATCTGTTGCAGGTCGATCAGGCGTTCGAGGTGGTTCCCTTCGACAATGGTTCGATCAGCATCGCGGGTTTCCGGTTGGGTGAAGAGAGTGTGCTGATCGGGCGTCCCTTGATGGAGATTCAGGAATTGTCCCGTGTGGGCGCCTTGATCGTGGCTGTGGATCAGGGGGGCGATGTGGTGATTCCCAATGGTCGCACGATACTCAATGTCACGGACCGGGTGTTCATCACCACCGGCGCCAAGACCGAAATGTCCAAGATCCTCACGCTGCTGGGGCGGCGACCGGTGCAAAACCACAAGATCGTCATTGCCGGGGGGGGGTGGAAGGCCGAACAGATTGCCTCCAGGATCGAAAAAGCCGGGACTCCGGTGTTCATTCTGGAAAAGTCTCTGGAACGGTGTCAGGCATTGGCCTCCTCTCTGGAAGAGACCGCCGTGCTCCATTGCGATGCCACGGATCCGGAGACCATCGAAAAAATGGCCCGTGGTTCTTCGACCTTCATCGCCCTGACCGGACACCAGGAGGTGAATCTGGTGTTGTGTCTGATGGCGCGCAAATTCGGAGCGCGTCGCGCCATCTCCCTGATGGACAACGAAGCCTATATGACCATGGCGCCTTCGCTTGGCATCGATGCCGTGGTGAGTCCCAAACTGGCCGCTGTCGGCAAGATTCTGCGCTATCTGAGTCCGGGCAAGGTGTTGGATGCCGCCATGATGCTCAATGGTCGGCTGGATGCCCTGTATATGGAAATCCAGGAGAATTCACGCATTGTGGGTAAGCCCCTGAAAGCCATGGGCCTGCCCAAAACCGTGATCGTGGCTGCGGTGGTCAAGCAGGGGCAAATGCATGTGCCCAATGGCAACATGACCTTGAATCCCGGTGATCATGCATTGGTGATTACCTATCCGGGCCATTCGCAACGGGTGGATGAATTTCTGGGGCGCAAATGAATCTCCTGTTCGACCTGCGCGTGATGAGCCTGCTGATCGCTTTGGTTGCAGGTTTCGAGTTGCCGCCTGTGCTGCTTGCCCTGCATCTGGGCGAAGATCCGTTGCCTTTGGTGCAATCCATCGGGGTTGCGTTCGGAATGGTTGTGCTGGGGTTGTGGTTTTCTCGTGGGGCGCGACCGGAATTGAACCCCCGCGATGGTTTTCTGATCACCAGTCTCAGTTGGTTTCTGGCCTCGTTTTTCGGAGGGATGCCTTACATTTTCAATGGTGGCATGGATTGGCCTTCGGCCTTTTTCGAGACCGCATCGGGTTTCACCACCACGGGTTCTTCGGTCATGACCGATATCGAGGCCTGGCCGCAGAGCATCCTGTTGTGGCGCAGCACCACCCACTGGCTGGGTGGCATGGGCATGCTGCTGATGGCGATTGCGATTCTGCCTTTCCTGGGTGTGGGTGGCACTCAACTCATGAAGGCCGAGGTGCCCGGCCCCACCAAGGATCGCATGACCCCGCGTCTGGTCTCCACGGCCCGTGCCTTGTGGGGCGTGTACATCCTGATTACTCTGCTTGGTGTCATTGGGTTCATGTTTTGCGGAATGAGTTGGCTGGAGGCCATCAACCATTCGTTCGCAGCCATCGCCACCGGAGGATTTTCAACCAAAAATCTCAGTTTGGGTTATTTCTCCTCCTCTGTGCAGTGGTGGGCGATTCTGATCATGCTGTTGGGAGGCATCAATTTTCTGATTCATTATCGGCTGATCGTTTTCCGCGACTGGAAGGCGCTCGCCCATGAGGAGTTGATCGGCTATCTGGTCATTGTTTTCATTTTTACGGCGTTCATCATGGCTGTCCTGGTACGTTGGAATCCGGACTGGAACCTGGAGGAGGTGCTGCGTCATTCCCTGTTCCAGGTGGTGAGTATCATGACCACGACCGGCTCTGCCAGTACCGATTGGGAGCAGTGGCCCGCGGTCACCCAGTTGTTGTTGGGTCTGCTCATGGTGATTGGCGGCATGTCCGGTTCCACCGGCGGCGGCATCAAGGTGGTGCGGGTGCTGGTGCTGCTCAAGACCATCCCCAGCGTTACCACCCGACTGTTGCAACCCAACCAGGTGGTGGTGCAAAAAATGAATCGTCAACCGATTCCCAGGGAGATTCTGGAGAATGCCGTGGCTCTGTTCATCCTGGCCATGGGGTATGTGTTGTTTGGCGGCATTCTGTTGAACGCCATGGACATGGATCTGCTGTCGGCCATGGGGGCTTCCCTGACGGCCTGGGCCAACGTCGGACCGGGATTCAACACCGTGGGGGCCATGGATAATTTTGCACATGTTCCGGACTTTGGAAAAATCATTCTGGCTTCGATGATGATTGTGGGTCGGTTGGATATTTTCACGATTCTGATGTTGTTCTCCTGTCAGTTCTGGAAGGACTGATCCTGTAGGGAATGCGCCACACATGGACAATACCTGCACCGACGGGCCGCAACCGGTGGACTGCCTGAGATGTCGCCACTTTCAGATCACCTGGGAGGCCGATCATCCGCGCGCCTGCCGCGCCATGGGGTTCAAGACCGCCTTGTGGCCCTGGCAGGAGGTGTTGCGTTCTTCCGGCGCGCCTTGCCTGAAGTTTGAACCCAAATCCGTGCTGCCGAAAAACAGTAACGATACCGAGGGGATCGATTCCGTCCGGACGAGTGGTGGCGGTTTCTCGAAGCGGGTGTGAATCCTTTGTCAGGGATTTGAAAGGAGAAAGATGCGTTCGGGAGCCTGGATTCAAACCTACAGCGGGATTCAGTTCTGGCCCATGGATGCCAGACCGGAAGAGATTGTGATCGAGGATATCGCGCACGCCCTCTCCATGCTGTGTCGTTTCAATGGACATTGCCGGCAATTCTATTCCGTCGCCGAACATTCGGTGCTGGTTTCCGGGGTGGTGCCGCCCGAACAGGCCCGCTGGGGATTGCTGCATGACGCAGCCGAGGCCTATCTTTCGGACATTCCTAAACCGGTGAAGCGGGAGTTGCCTGCTTTCCATCCCTGGGAAGATCGTCTGTTGGCGGTCATTGCCACCCGTTTCGGGCTGGATCCCGATCATCCTCCGGAGGCGGTCAAGCAGGCTGACATGGCCCTGCTGGCCACGGAAAAGAGCGTGCTGATGGGACCGGAACCCGCACCCTGGCGTGATTTGCCGGCGCCGGTTCCCGGCCTTGAGATTCTGGCGCTCTCCCCCCGGGAGGCCAAGGCGTTTTTTCTGGCGCGTTTTGCCGCGCTTTTCCCGGTCTGAGCGGGGTGACAGGCGGGTGTCAGGCTGATCTGGCGCCAAACTGGTGAATCACCTCGATCAGTTTCTGTTTTTTGATCGGTTTGCTCAAATAGTGATCGCATCCGGCCTCGCGACTGCGTTCGGCCTCGCCGTCCAGGGCATGGGCGGTCAGGGTGATGATGGGCAGGCGGGGGCGTCCCTGCGTCTCTTCCCAGGTGCGGATATGGCGTGTGGCTGTGTATCCGTCCATGATCGGCATCTGCACATCCATGAAGATCAGGTCATAGGTTTGCCACTGGACCGCCGTCACCGCCTCGGCGCCATTCATCGCGATGTCGAGCTGGTGGGGCGTTCCGTTGAGAAAGGTCCGAATCAACAATTGGTTATCCTCGGAGTCTTCCACCAGCAGGATGCGCAGCCCCTGGCTCTCCATGCCTGCGGGCGGACTGCCCTCAGGCATGTGAGAGGGTGGAAGCGGTTCGGTCGGTCGCAAGGGGAGGGTGACCCGGAAGGTGCTGCCGGATTCGGGTTGGCTTTCCAGGGTGATCCGGCCTCCCATCAACTCCACCAGTCTGCGGGAGATGGTCAGTCCGAGACCGGTGCCGCCATGACGCCGGGTCATGCTGGAATCGACCTGGGTGAAGGGATCGAAGATCGATTGCATCATCTCGGCGCTGATGCCGATGCCCGTATCCTGGACCATCACCAGCAGTTCTCCGGGTTGGGTCGGATCGGGCTGACAGGAGAGCACAATCCGGCCCGCGTCGGTGAATTTGATGGCGTTGCCGATCAGGTTGAACAGAATCTGCCGCAATCGCAACCGGTCGCCGATGATCCAGGTGGGCAGTTCGGGCAGGATCCGGCATTCCAGGGTCAAACCCTTGCCTGCGGCCACCACGCGCAGCATGCCGGCCACTTCGCAGGCGAGTTCACCCAGATTGACCGGTTCTTCGACGATGCGCAGATGTCCGGCTTCGATTTTGGAGAGATCCAGAATCTGGTTGATCAACTCCAGCAGGGTGGATCCCGCCTCCTGGAGCTTGTTCAGGTAGCCCCGCTGCCCGGCATCGAGAGAGGATTCCAACAGCACATCGGCCATGCCGATGACCACATTCATGGGGGTGCGGATTTCGTGGCTCATGATGGCCAGGAATTCACTCTTTGCCCGATTGGCGATCTCCGCGACCTCTTTGGCCTTTCTGAAATGGGCCTCGCGTTCCTCCATGGCAAAGCGCACTTCGGTCTGGGCCTCCAGAAACCGCAAGGTCTGCCGTCTGGCAAACCACAGGGCGATCAGGCCGATCAGCCAGAAAAGACCGTAGCCGAGCACCAGCGTGCGGGTGATCTGTTGCAATCCGTTCAGATAGGAGGTGAGAGGAACCGCAGTGCTGATGCCGCCCCGGACTCCGCCTTCAGGCACTCCGCTCGCTTTATGGCATTTGAGGCACCCTTTTTCCATGATCATGGCGCGCATCAGCCGCAGATAGGGCTTGCCCTGGATTTCGGTGCGTTCCATCCGTTCCCGTTCTCCGCGCTCGAAGGCGCGCAGGCTCTCTTCTTCCCACGCATCCGGGGCGTTGTCGGGGTTGAGCAGTTGCAGGCTGGTGATGTGACCACGAATTCCATAAGTTTCGGTATAGTGCTCCATCACCTCGCGCAGCATGTAGGCGGGATTCATCAGGGTGAGGTTGATGCCTTGATCTGTGGTCAGATCCCGGTAGGGGAGATGCAAAAGATAGGGATTGGGCGGGGTTGCCTCGCTGGGTACGACATAGACGCCGCCATGGGAGGTGGCCCATTGGCGAAAGGAGAGATCCTTGTTGAGATGGGTCACCGCTTCGGCGCGTGCCAGATCGAAGACATGGTTCTGTTCCTGTCGCAAGGTGACCGTGAGCACGCCGACGACGATGAGCGTCCACCCCATCATCACCGCCAATGACAGTCGGTTGACCGTCCGCAAGGAGTGGAAACGAGAGACCCCGTTCATCGACGACTCCTGATCACAAGATGGGAAAAGGCCGCTTCTGGCGAGAGAGATTGCAAAGGGGCAGTGGGTTTTATTGCACCGGCTTTCTGGTAAAAAGCAAGAGGAAAATGCATCGGATCGCGCAAATCAATTCATTTCCCGTCGGAGGTTGACCTCTTCGTTGCGCTGCGATAAAAAACCATCAACCCTGTCACCGATCGCATTGGACCCCGTTGGAATGCATGGACGACGAACCGATTGTCACTCCGTATCAGCGTGTCAAGAAGGCCATCCATTGGATCATGGAGGATCCGACCTGTCCTTATCGTCGCTGGTATCACGCCTTCATGATTGTGGTTCTGATCCTTTCTCTTGGCGTATTGATCGTTATCGCCCATCACTCTCATGATCCTGAGCATGATTTTGTAAACCATTATAATATTTTTCTGTGGCTTGACGAATTATTCTATTACATATTTGTGGGTGAATATTTGTTGCGCTGGTGGACCAGCACTTCGCTGCGCGAAGATTACCGTACCGCAGTGAAGCGTTACCGTCGTCGCATCTATCGTACTTCCCGTTATGGAGAAATCCTGGAAGGGGTTTCCAAGGCGGTACTGAACAAGATCCGTTGGATGATTCATCCTCTGGCATTGATCGATCTGGTGGCCATCTTGCCGGCCTTTCGTCTTTTTCGTCTGTTCCGTGTCATTCAGTTGTTGAAATTCTTCCGGTATTCGCGCCGCATCGCGTTCGTGACCAGCATTCTTGGGGAACGGCGCTACGAGATGGTCTCGCTGTTGATGGCCGGGGTGGTCATTTGGGGGACCGTGGCCGTGGCTTTTTTTCTGGCCGAGCACGGGGTCAACGACAAGGTTGCCACTTTGGGGTCAGCGGTTTATTGGGCGATCATCACCATCACCACGGTCGGTTACGGCGACATTGCCCCGGTCACCGAAGTGGGCAGACTGATCGCCTCGGTGGGGGTGTTGGTCGGCATGTCGGTCACGGTGCTGGTGACCTCCCTGGTGGTTTCCGTTTTCACCGACCGTTTGTTCAACCTGAAGGAGTTTCACATGGAACGGCAAATCGAGCGGTTGCGCAACCATTTTATCGTTTGCGGGTTGGATGCCTTGGGACTGGTGGCCTGCAAGAATCTGCACAACGAGAAAAAACCTTTTGTGGCGGTCGATCAGGATCAGAAACGGGTGGATCAGGCCATTCGGCTGGGCTGGATCGCGATTCAGGGCGATGCCACGGCACAGGAGACCTGGGAACGGGTTGGATTGTCTCGGGCGGCGGGGGTCATCATCGCCATTCTGAACGAGGCGACGAATGTTTACATCATTTTGCTGGTGCGGGAGATCAACGTCAATTGTTTCGTGGTTGCCTGTGGCGGGCAGGAGAGTTCGGAGAAGCGGTTGCAGCGTGTGGGTGCCAATCGGGTGGTTTTGCCCTTCCAGAATGCCGGGCAACAGATGGCCCAGACCGCCTTGCGTCCCGGCGCGTTGCAGTTTTTCAGTCTGGCCATGGATCAGGCCCATTCGGCTTTCGACATGGAGGAGATCACCATTCTTTCCGGATCGGTCTTTGAGGGGGTCACCTTGCGGGATTCCGATCTGCGGCATGGTTTCAATGCCATTGTAATCGGCATCATTTCAGTCGGAGAGGGGATGACGTTCAATCCCCAGGCCAGCCATCAACTCCGCGCCCAGGATGTCATCATCTGTCTGGGCCAGAAGGATGACCTGGAACGTCTGAAAAGAGCCGCCACCCTGAAGGCTTCCGCCAATCCGTACGAGGGTCAGGAGATGCGCGAATTCCTGATCAAGTCCGATTCGCCATTGCATGGAGTGTCTCTTCAGGATGCCCGGATTCGCGAGCGGTTCAATCTGATGGTGGCGGCCGTGGCTGTGGGTGGGGAGAAGATTCTGTTCATGCCCAGGCCGGATTTGCGCTTTGCAGCCGGGGATGTGCTGGTCTGTCTGGGGCAGATGGACGATCAGAACACCTTTGCCGAGACCCTGGGCAGCGACGCCCAGTCGGCGCGCCAGTTGGTGGAACTGACGACCGAGGCGGTGCGCATTCCGCCCGGATCCCATCTGCACGGGGTGCTGATCGGCTCGTCGGGCATCCGCTCGGAATACGCCTGCAACGTGATGGAGGTGCAACGTCCGGGCGAGAAACTGCTGTTCAATCCGCCTCCCGATTATCGGTTCGCGGCGCACGATCTGGTGGTCTGTCTGGGCAAGCGCACGGATCTGGTGCGACTGAAGGCCATGATCTTGAAGTGTTGAGTTGGCGTTGAAAAAAAAATTGGCAACTGCAACCCCCAATGACGTATCATGACGCTTCGGCATCATCCTGACGTTCTCCCTGTGGTTTGTTTGGATCGCCGCGTCAGTGTCGGGCCACTGGTGCGGAGCTGGATCTCTTTTTTCTTTGGCACAAGGATGCAAAACATGAAGAAAACGTATTCGGCAGTCGTGGTCGCATTGTTATTGTTTTTCACGGCTATTTCCAGTGGTCAGGCACAAGAGAAGTGCGTTTCTGGCGATTGTGTGAATGGCAAGGGGACCTATGTCTATTCGGATGGCAGCAAGTATGTCGGCGAATACAAGAATGGCATGATCCATGGTCAGGGAAAATTCACCTATCCCGATGGCAGCGTCTATACTGGCGAATACAAGAACAACAAGATGGACGGCAAGGGTACGTTCGTTTATCCGAATGGCGATAAGTATGTTGGTGATTTTTCAAACAATCAGATGAGTGGCAACGGGAAATTCACCCGTGGATCCAAGTCGGCAGAAGGACAGAAGCCGCAGGATGCCAAGGCCGATGCCAGCAAGTCCGCCAAGAAGGATGCCAAGCCAGACCCCAAGGCCAAACCCGCAGACAAGAAAGAGGCGGGCAAAAAGGATGCTGCCAAGAAGGACGCAGGCAAAAAGGATCCCAACAAGAAAGACGCCGGCAAAAAGGATGCTGCCAAGAAGGATCCCAACAAGAAAGATGCCGGCAAAAAGGATGCCGCCAAGAAGGATGCCGCCAAGAAGGATGCAGGCAAAAAAGATCCCAACAAAAAAGAGAACGGGAAGAAGAACGGTCAGCCCAACAGCAAGGACGCGGACGAGTAAGCGCAGTCGGTGTTTGGGGGGGGGTTGAATCTTCCCCTTGACCGCAGCGCATCGTTTGGTCACGCCTTCTGGTGTGGCATCGGGAGCGCGGGGTCAAGGGGGGTGCTTGGGATGGGGGGTGAGGGGGGTCTCCCCCCCATCATGCAAGTCAGTGGCTGTGATCTTCCAGTTCGGTCAGATACCGTTCGGCCTCCAGCGCGGCCATGCATCCCGTACCCGCAGCCGTCACAGCCTGTCGATAATGGCTGTCCTGCACATCCCCGGCAGCAAAGACACCTGGAATTTTTGTGGCTGTCGAGTCGGGCCGGGTGATCAGGTAACCGGTTTCGTCTTTATCCAGTTGATCCCCGAAAATGGCGGTATTGGGAGAGTGTCCAATGGCCACGAAGACTCCGGTCAATGCCAGTTCCCGCACCTCGCCGCTCTTGACGTTCTTGACGCGCATGCCGCGCACGCCACCATTGCCAACTTCGCCAAGAATTTCTTCCACCACCGAATCCCAGACCGGTTCGATCTTGGGATTGTTGCGCACCCGGTCCTGCATCACCTGTTCGGCGCGCAGTCGGTCGCGGCGGTGGACGAGATAGACCTTGGTGGCGAAATTGGTCAGGAAAATCGCCTCTTCGGCGGCTGAGTTGCCACCGCCCACCACGGCGATTTCTTGTCCCCGGAAGAAAAAGCCGTCACAGGTGGCGCAGGCCGAAACGCCAAAGCCTTTCAGTTTCTGTTCCGACTCCAGACCCAGCCAGCGCGCCGAGGCTCCGGTGCAGATGATCAGGGCATCGCAGGTGTAGATGTCCCCCGAATCGGCGGTGAGTCGGAAGGGACGGGTGGTGAGGTCGGTCTCCAGAATGGTGTCGTAGACCATGGTGGCATCGAACCGCTCGGCCTGGGCACGCATTTTTTCCATCAGTTCCGGGCCTTGGACCCCGTGTTCAAAACCGGGAAAGTTGTCCACTTCCGTGGTGGTGCTCAACTGGCCGCCGGGTTGCATGCCCTGGATCAACACAGGTTTGAGGTTGGCGCGACCTGCATAGATGGCCGCCGTGTAACCTGCCGGTCCGGAACCGAGAATGATCAGTCGATGATGGATTTCCTTCGCCATGTGCAAAACTCCAAAAGTGGCTGCGATCAGGGGGTGAAATGAGGATGACAGCATGGAATCATGCCGTCTGACCCTGCGGATCGGAAGGAAAAAAACGTTTCCGGATCCGGTTCCACAAAGAAAAAAGAGTGGATTGCCTGTTGGACGTGGTGCAACCATTTCATCCCGGTCCGTTTTGGCGTATGTTTGCAGGCTGGGAAGTGGATCCCCGATCTTCGGGCCTGGTCAACACGGTTAATGTCGGTTTTTCGTCATGCATGGAATCATGTTCCTGGCATTGGAGGATTTTCTTGAAGCCCGTCTGGGCGAAGGGGTATGGGTGCGCCTGCTCCAGGCGGCCAATCTGCACGATCAGCAATTCGAACCGGATCGCTATTATCCGGATTCGGTCGCCAGCGAACTTTTCGATCTTACCGCCCGCCTGCTCAAGCAACCGCTCTCTCAGACTCTGGAACTTTTTGGTCAGCATATGAGTCCCGGACTGGTGACCATGGGACGTTCCATGGGCGTGGTGCGCAAAGAATGGAAAACATTGGATATTCTTGAACATCTGCAACACGATGTTCTGGCGCCTTTCGCCAACATTGAGTCTGGCGTCATGCCACCGGATATTCGCACCTATCGGCTCAAACACGGTGAGGTGGCGGTGGCCTATGTCTCGCGGCGCAAGCTGTGCGCGCTGCTCAAGGGGATCATTCGGGGACTGGGACAATTTTTTCAGGAGCCGATTGCCTTCAAGGAGCATGTCTGCATGCTCCAGGATGCGCCGCTGTGCCGCATGTCGGTCTATCTGGACGATCCGTTCTTTCTGCGATATGTGGATATCGAACGGGAGTTCGGACTGGTCCAGAGCCGCATTGCCGAGATCACCTTCTATAATTCCTTTCAGGGGGTGCCTTTTTCCGATCTGGGACTGGTGTTGCGTTACTCCAAGGAGGAGGTGCTGGTTCAGGTGCCGCCCATGCAGTTGCACACCATGAAGGCCGAGAAGGTGACCTATCTCTCCGTGCCGCATCTGCCCCAGGGGCTGAAGGCGTTGATCCGTGAAGTGGATGGGGATCAGGGTGTGGCGTTGCTTGGCAACATCCGTCTGACCGACGGGGCAGTGGGCTGTCGTCGTTTTCCCAGGGTGACGCCGGACAAACCGATGCTGGTGCAGATGAAATTGGGCAAACGCTCTTTCCGGGGACTGATCCAGAATCTTTCCAATGGCGGGGCGCGCATCCAGTTGGAAAAGGGGAGTCGTCTGCCCGAGGTGTTGTTGTACGAGCCGGTTGCGGTGGAGTTTGCGATCCCTTTGAAATATGTCGAACTGGACGACACCATCGTGCTGGGTCCGGTTCCCATGCTGCTGGACGGCAACATTCTTGATGTCTCTCCGGTGGATGGCACCATGGCCATGCGCATCGTTTTTTCGACCGTGGCCCGACGGGATTCGATGGTCATGGAACAATACTCCCGCAAGCAGCACGACGATGCCATGGAAGTGCTCCAGGGGCGCGTTTCAGCCGGGGGCACCCATTAACCTGCGGGTCAGATGAAGCCGCAGCGCGGCCCGTTCGGTCAAGCGATGAAACAGATGGTGGGGGCCGGTCGCCTGTGCCACCTGTTGCTCCAGATCTCCGGCAATCTCCTGATAGAAACGGGGAATCCGGGGATCGAACCGCTCCAGCGCCTGGAGCAGCGGATCCTTGGCCTGTCGGCTGCGGATCTTCTCCCGACTCTCTTCCAGCAGATTTCCCAACCACAGGTGGGCGGCTCCGAAACAGGAGACCATGCCGTCGGCCCGGATCATCGGATCGATATCGAACCGTTCCTCCGGCGGGGCGCCATGGTTGAGGATCTGTTCCAGATAGAGCCGTTCATCGATGAATTCGCTGGGATCGAGCAGAGCGGCGCGACCGTAGCCATCGATGGTGGAACTCATGAAGTGGATCGGGTGATCCGGGTGGGCATCGAGCACGAACACCACATCGCGGATCACCGGGCCGGTGCGGCGGTGATCCACGGGATCGGCCTTGCTGCGCGGGGAGAGCGCGTGCCGGATTGGTCGCAGCGTCTGGCCATGGAGGTGGAGCGCCTGCTGCAAGCGGGCGAGCACCCCTTGTTCGAGCAGGGCGCGGGAGAAGTTGAGCCGGTTCTGTTTGTGGAGCAGCACGAGACGGAGGTTGGGAAATGCCACGGCGGCCATGATCAGCCGGGCGATGTTGGCCACCGGGATCCGTTCGTGCAAGGATCCATCCCGATCGGCGACAATCTCTTGGTGAAATTCATCAAAACTGATTTGCAACGTGATTTCCAGCGGCATGCCGGGTGAACCATCGCGTTGCGTGCGGGCCTGTTCCAGTTCCTGAAAGAGCTGGTGCGCGGCCTCGGGCGAGGTGGCGGTTGCCCCGTTGAGCAGGATTCCGCAGGCGCGGATGCGCGTCAGGGTGCGGATGGCCTGATGAAACAGCGGCAACTGGCCATGCAACTCCCCGCCGGTGAAGAGGAGCGATTCGGTGTGCTGTTGGATCCACTCCAGCAGCGGTGTCGGATCCGGAGTCTGTTTCATCGGATCGCGCCAGACGAACATGCAGTGGCGGCAGGATTGGGAACAGGCCATGCGCGGAATGAAACCAACCTTGGCCCAGGATGGCAAGGGGGTTGGATCCGGGAGTTGATCCACCAGGGCGATGCGTTCCCGGTCGAGCGCCCCGCCCACCTCCAGGGCGATCTTCTTTTGATGGTGTTGAATCCGTCGTATTTTTTCTTGCGGTGCGTTCTGGAACGGGGTGATCCGTTTCCAGGCAGTCAGGATGGCCACGCCGGGGTGGACCGGGTGCAGTTGTGCCCATTCCCGCAGGGCGGCGGCCTTGGGATGGTCTGGCAGGGTCTGCCAGTGGTTCAGGAAACCGGCCACGCACGATTCCAGATCCACGGCCTGATCCAGCAGTTCGGCCAGCCAGTGGTGTTCGGGGTTGCGCGATACGGCCAGTACCGCGCGGCGATGCGCGGGATGGATCTCCTGGCGCAGCCATTGCCAGGCGAAAAGGGCGGCATGGATTCCGGCTGGTCCTGTGGTTTCCTGGCGGTTGAAGCGGTTGACCGCCTCCAGGAAACGGCTCTGCTGGCGTGCGAGATAAGCGGGAAGGAGCGATGGCGTGGCATCGTGCCGCCGGGGGTGGTTCGCCATCGCTCTTTGTTCCTGAGGCGGTCAGAAGGTCTCGAATTCGTCGTCCGAGTGGGCCGCAGCGCGTTTGGTCGGGGCCGGGAGTGCCTTGGTGCCCTTTTTGTCAGGGGCCGGGAGCGCCTTGCGGGTCGCGGTTTGACGGGCGGGGGCGCGCTGGGCGTTGGTGCGGGGCGGAGCTGACTGGTGGCGCGCGGGTGCTCCCGTCTGGTGGCCAAGCTGGAAGAAGGCGATGGATTGGCGCATCAGGTCGGCCTGGGCATTGAGTTCTTCGGCGGTGGCGGCCATCTCCTCCGAGGCTCCGGCATTCTGTTGGATCACCTGATCGAGTTGCTGGATCGCCTGATTGATTTGCGAGGCTCCCTGGCTCTGCTCCTGGCTGGAGGAGGCGATCTCCTGGATGAGTTCGGCGGTTTTCTGGATGTCCGGGACCAGTTGGCCGATGATCTGGCCCGCTTTTTCCGAGATGCCCACGCTGGACGAGGAGAGATGGCTGATTTCGCCGGCTGCGATCTGGCTGCGTTCGGCCAGTTTGCGCACTTCGGCGGCGACCACGGCAAAGCCCTTGCCATGCTCTCCGGCCCGCGCCGCCTCGATGGCGGCGTTCAGGGCCAACAGGTTGGTCTGACGGGCGATCTCTTCGATGATGCCGATCTTGGAGGCAATCTCTTTCATGGCCGTGACGGCCTGATTGACCGCCTCTCCTCCCTGGGCGGCATCCTTGGCCGCTTTCTGGGCAATGGTTCGGGTGGTATTGGAGTTGTCGGTGTTGTGCTGGATGGTCGAACTCATCTCCTCCATGGCCGAGGAGGTCTCTTCCACCGAGGCGGCCTGTTCGGTGGCCCCCTGGGAGAGATTCTGGGCAGAGTTGGAGATTTCGTTGCTGCCTGCGGCCACTTGTTGGGCGGCGATTGAGACCTCTCCGATCACCTGACGGAGTTTTTCCATCATGTCGAGCAAGGCGTTGGCCAACAGTCCCACTTCATCTTTTTGATCCACCTGAATGGTGGCGGTGAGATTTCCTCCTGCCACGGCTCTGGCCAGTTCCACGCCTTTGGTCAAAGGCGTGGCAATGCCATTGGCAATCGTGATCGCGACCAGCCCCACCACCACGGCAATGGCCAAAGCCAGGGTGACGATGGCGGTGACCAGGTGATCGATGGGTTGGCGCACCTCGGCCAGATCGATTTCGGCCAACACGGCCCAGAGGGTTTCTCCAACCTTGATGGGAGCGAAACTGGAAAGAACCGGATTGCCATTGTAGTCGGTGATCACCTTGGCGCCACTCTTGCCTGCCAGGGCCTCGCGGGATCCTTCGGTATCCACGCCGTTTTTCTCCACGGTTCCGGCAAACGAGGCTTTCACCGAATGGCCCACCTTGTCCAGGAAGGAGTCCGAGCGCATCCGTTTGTCCGCGCCGACCAGATAGCTCTCTCCGGTCTGGCCCATGCCCTCGCGTTGTTGCATGACGCTGTTGATGGCATTCAGCGACAGTTGCAGCCCGATGGCGCCGATCACCTGATTGTTCTGTTTGATCGGCGTGACGATGAAGGCTGCCGGTTCTCCCTTGGAGGGGGCGTAGGGTGCGAAATCACCTATGGCAGAGGTATTGTTCTTGATCGCCTTGTCAAAGGCCTTGCCAAGACTGCTCTCTTTGAGTGGGCCGGTGATGAGGTTCTGGCCCAGGTCCGATTCCTTGGCGAACGAGTAGGTCACATCCCCGTCAGCGGCGATCAGGAAGAGGTCATAATAGCCGTATTCCTTGGTGAAATGATCCAGCCATTTGGTGTAGGTCGCGACCGCTTCGTTCCATTTGGGTCCGCCGGTTTTTTTGCCATCGGCCTCGAAGGCATCTTCCAGGTTGGCGACCGCCCGTTCGACATCCCCGGAGGCGGCCAGCACATTGAGATCCCCGAACCGTTCGGCCATGAATCTTTCGATCTGTCCCTTCTTGATCGCCTGCACTGCGTTCAACTGGTTGAACGCCTGTTGCATGATCGCCTGGTCGGCTTGCCGGGTTGCGTACCACCCGGTAACGATCAGCGGGATCAGACCCATCAGCAGAAAAAGTCCCAACAGTTTCGGGCGCATTTTGATGTCGGCAAGTCGCATGAGGGTATCTCCCCAGACAGGAATAAACGGTTGTTAATACTGATTACTTCGTTCAATGCTAGCATATGGATTTTTGTGGCGCAATGTGCAGGATTGGCAAATTCACTCCAAGTCGTGCCAGGATGGCACAGCCCCAATCGCAGGGGGTGAAGTCGAGCGTGGGTTGCACCACCCGGTCATGAAAAGCGAGCATGGGGTGGCGGTTCGGGAGCAACCATTGTGTGAACAGCAGATCGCCGATAAAAAAAAGCTGCCAGAGCGAACAGCGCAGTTGGCGACCGATCCGATGCCAGCGGCGCCAGGCGGCTTTTCGGCCCGCTGCCTGGTCGAGGGTGTGGATCAGGCGCAAGAAGGGCAGCAGCCGCAGCGGGGCGGCATGATCCTGGGTGCGATAGAGCACGGGAGCATGCTGCAAAAATTCCGGAAAATCTGCATAGAAACCGATCAGGATCATGGCATTGAGCAGGATGCGCCGGGTGACGCCCTCCTGACGGAAACGTCTGGCCGAGCTTTCCAGCCGGCCTGGCAGGGTGATCCATTGTCCCAGACGCGCCACTGCACGGGAGAGGTGTTGATCCTCCAGATAGGGCAGTTCGGTCTGAAACCCGCCGATTTCGGCAAAAAAGGCGCGGGACAACAACATCCCCTGATCGCCATGAACGCATTCGGGCCGGTTGAGGGCGCTTTTGGCTTCGAAATAGCGCAGGATCCAGGGAGGATCGCCGGAGGGATCGACAAAGCGGATCTGGAAGTGTCCGGCGCAGCGATTGCCCAGTCTGGCCTGTTGATGCGCCAGATGGGCCAGGGCGCGTTGCAGTTGCTCCGGGTCGGTCAGGCCGGAATCGGCATGCAGAAACAACAACATCGGTCCGGTGGCCCGACTGGCGGCAACGTTCATCTGCGCCCCCCGGCCCCGCTCGGGACAGGCGATCACCCGCACGCCGGCAGCCTGGGCCACGGCCCGGGTGTCATCGGTCGAACCGCCGTCTGCCACCAGGATTTCCAGGGAGAGACCCCTCTGTCGCTGCAATTGGGCGATCAATCCAGGCAGCGCGCCGGTCTCGTTCCAGGTTGGAATGATGATCGAAAGCTGTGGGCGGTCGGTGGTCTCCATGGGAGAATTCTTGGCGCCAAACCGGTCGTTTGCCAAGGGGCGACGTGAGGGGATGGATGGAAGTTTTGCATTCGGAAGCAAAATTCTGTATGGTGCGGGGCAACTCTCCTCAGACACTGACATGCGGGTGAATCGACGGATGCGAATGGTGATCCAACAGTGGCGCTTCTTTATGCTGGCCTTGCTCCTGATCCTGACCTGGAGCCGGGGCGCGGAATCGGCGGGCCGGTTGATCGTCTTCACCACCGATTATTGTCCCTATTGCAAGGAGTTCATGCAAACCGTGGCTCCGACCTACCCGAAAACCGATCTGGGCAAGCGTTATCCTCTGGTTGTGGTGGACAATTTTGCGCCTGCCAAGGAGTGGGAGGCGCTCTCCTGGGAGATTCGTTTTTATCCGACTTTTCTGGTCATGGATGTTCAGGGTCGGGAGTTGGGGCGTTTTCGCGGCTATCGCGGAGAGGAGCCTTTCTGGAGTGAACTGGAACGGATCGTATCGCGCAACCGGGCTGTGGTTCCGTGATACTGAATTGATAACAGGAGTATCCATCCGATGTCGTTTTTAACCCGTTTGAAGGACGGACTGGCAAAAACACGCCAGATCCTCACCACGCCGCTCGAAGAGCTGTTTGTGGGTGGCAAGGTCGATGAGGCGCTGCTGGAAGAGTTGGAAGATCAATTGGTGATGGCCGATTTCGGGGTCGAGACCTCCTCGGCCATCGTGAGCGAGGCCAGGGAGCGGCTGGATCGCAAACAGAAAAAAGATGCGGACGCCATGCGCGAGGCGTTGCGCGACACCATCCGCGCCCATCTGGAGGCCGTGGAGCAGGCCGTGCCGCAGCCGCCGCGCGTCAAGCCCTGGGTGATTCTGGTGGTCGGGGTGAACGGCGTCGGCAAGACCACCACCATCGGCAAGCTGGCTGCCTATTTCAAGTCCAATGGCGAAAGCGTGCTGTTGGCAGCCGGGGATACCTATCGGGCCGCCGCCGTGGCCCAGTTGCAGCAGTGGGGCGACCGGAGCGCCGCGCCGCTCATCTCCCAGGGTCAGGATGCGGATGCCGCCTCGGTGGTGCACGATGCCTTTGCCGCAGCACGGGCGCGCAAGTTCGACGTGTTGATCGCCGATACCGCCGGACGGCTCCATACCAAGAGCAACCTTATGGAAGAGCTGAAGAAAATCAAGCGGGTGCTGGGTCGTCTCGATCCGGCGGCGCCCCACGAGACCCTGTTGGTGCTCGATGGCACCACGGGACAGAACGCGGTGAGTCAGGTACAGAAGTTTCACGAAGCGATCGGCATCACCGGACTGGTGGTCACCAAACTCGATGGCACGGCCAAAGGGGGGGTGGTGGTGGGCTTGAGCGAGAAATTCAAGCTGCCGGTGCGTTATATCGGTGTGGGCGAGGGGTTGGAGGATCTGCGCCCCTTTGATGCGCGTCAGTTCGTGGAAGCGCTCTTTTAACGGACGGGGAAGAACAGTGCATCGTTTTCTGTCAATCGTCATGCTGTCCAGCTTTTTCGGGCTGATGGGAGGCGTCTCCCACGCCGGGAGCGAAACAGATCTGGTCGGAGAATTCCGTCGCCGCTTCGCAGTGCTGGAACAGGATGGTCCGCTGGATGCCTTGCTGGATCGGGGGGAATGGCCGAAAAACGAGCTGTTGACCTCCTATCTGGAGTTGGAACTGCTGCTGCATCCCGAGGTTGCGGCCACAACGGAACAGGTCGAAGCCTTTTTGCAACGATGGCCCCACCATCCCCAGTCCGACCGGCTGTTCAAGATGATGGAAAAACGCCTGCTCGACGCGGGAGGCGAAAGCGCGGAAAACTGGTTTGTCGCCCATCCGGCCAAGTCCCAGCCCGCCCGTCTGGCACGGCTCAACGGACTGTTGCGGCTTGGCCAGAGCAACGAAGCCTTTCCGGTCTGGCGTGAACTCTATCGCGAGGGGGTGGAACTGCTGGCCCGGACCAATGCCGAGCATCCGTTCTGGTCCAGACTCGGCGTGGCCGATCACGAGGCGCGTGCCCGCTCGGTCGCGGGCAAGGATGCGAACGGTTTGACGTTGGTGCTGCGTCTTTTGCCCGAGGCGCGTCAGCCCTTTTTCCGGGCCTTGGACGTGGCCCGCAGAGGGGATGGCCCGTTGACCACCCTGTTGGCGGGCATGACCCTGACCCAACCCGAACTGCGGGAGATCTGGCGCGAGCGGTTCGAGGTGTTGCAAAAGCAGGGCGCCCAGGCCCGCATGCTGGAGCTGTTCAACGGGCGCGAGGCCGGGGAGTTGTCCCCGGAAGATCGCCAGAAATACCGCTATTGGCTGGGTCGGCAACTGGTGTTTGCCAGGCAGGACTACCAGAGCGCGTTGCGTTTGATGGAAGAGAGCGTGCGCGAGAAAGGGGGCGCGTTGGAAGATTCGGCCTGGCTGGCCGGATGGAGCGCGTTCAATCTGGGTGAAAAGACGCGGGCTGCGGAGATTTTCCAGCGTTTGGCCAGCGAAGGGGTGACCCCGGCGGGTCGTGCCCAGGGGGGCTACTGGCTGGCGCGGGTCGCGACCGACAACGAACGACGCAAACAGGGAATGGAAGGGGCTTCCCGTTACCTGGATACGCTGCACGGTCTGATGGCCAGGGAGGAGTTGACCGGATCCCTGCCCAAACTGATCGAAAACGAACCGGCCTGCCCGGATCAGGGGGCGCAACCCAAGGTGACGGCGGGCGATCTGGAAGGGATGCAGCTTTTGCAACAGGTGGGGCGCGAGTGGTATACCGGTGGCGAGATCAACCGGCTGGGGGAGCGGGCAGGGCTGACCTCCGAAGAGCGGCTCTGTCTGGCGTTGCGGTTCGGAGCTTCCGAACTGGCGCTCAAGCTGGCCTCGGAGTTGCAACGCAAGGACAAACTCTTCTGGCGCGGGTTGTTTCCGATTCCCCGTTGGACTCCCGATGGAGGGTGGCAGCTTGCGCCGGCATTGATCTGGGCCACCTCGCGGCAGGAGAGCCAGTTCTTTCCCCGTGCGGAGTCTTCGGCCAAGGCGTTCGGCGTGATGCAACTCATGCCCGAAACCGCCCGTTCCGAGGCGCGTCTCTCCCACTTTCCCGAGGCCACCCGGCTTCGTTTGCAGACGCCGGGGTACAACCTCGCTCTGGGTCAGGCCTACATGAAACGGATGCTCAAGCAGTTCGATGGTGATGTGGTGCTCGCTCTGGCCGGTTACAACGCCGGACCGGGCCGCGCCAGGCAGTGGCGGGAGGAGCGGCAACGCGAGGATTCCCTGACCTTCATCGAAGGCATTCCCATCACCGAAACCCGCAATTATGTCAAGAAGGTTCTGACCGGCATGGGAATCTACCAGTTGCTTCTGACCGGTTCCGCGTCGATCAAGGCCGACATGGCGGTTGGCGGACCGGGGGAGGGGGTATTGGGAATCCAGGTTGCGCCTCCCTCTGGAGCGACGCCGTAAAATTATTGAGGATGAATCCGGATGCGCGGTTTGCGTTTTTCACAATGGTCGATTCTGGCCAAGATTCTGTTCATCTCCTGTCTCAGCATCTCCGTGCTGTTGATGATTGTCTTTCTTTACTTCATTCCGAACATCCAGACACGGATTGTCGATGAGAAAAGGATAGGCATGCAGCAGGTCGTCGAGGTGGCTTATGGAATCGTCCATTTTTTCCATCAAGAGTTCACGCAAGGCGTGCTTGAGGAGGAACAGGCGAAGAAACTGGCGATCGAGGCCCTGAGACGGATCCGTTATCGGGAGAAAGAGTATTTCTGGATCAACGATACCCGACCGGTCATGGTGATGCATCCCAATTTCCCCGAACTGGAAGGCAAATCGCTGAATGATTATGCCGATCCGCATGGCAAGCGGTTGTTCATGGCGTTCGTGGATGTGGTGAACCTCAAGGGTCAGGGGTTCGTGGAGTACCATTGGCCCAAGCCAGGCGGAAAGGAGCCGATGCCCAAGATGTCGTTTGTCAAAGGGTTCACGCCCTGGGGATGGGTGATTGGCAGTGGCATTTACATGGATGATGTGGCGACCGAAATCCGTGAGATGCGTCTCATCTCCATGAGCGGCGTGACCCTGTTTGCCGTATTGACCCTGTTGCTGGCGCTGCTGGTCGGGCGCGGGATCACCCATCGCCTGAGCAAGGTGATCGTGGGACTCAAGGAGATTGCCAGTGGTCACGGGAATGTGGATATCCGCAAGCGCATCTCCATCACCTCGATCGATGAGATCGGCGTATTGTCGAACGAGTTCAACGAATTGATGGAATCCATCGCCCGCCTGAACCATTTCAAGAAGGTGATCGAGGAAGATGATTCCCTGGAAGATGTCTACACGCGGTTGTGGGAGACTTTTCATCTCTCTCTGGATCTGACCCAGTGTCTGATCTACGAAGTGGATGTGATGAATCACACCATGCGGGTCGTTTATCCTCCGGACGTGGAGGAGTCATTGTTACCCTGCAATGCGGAGATTCTGGTCAATTGCGAGTTGTGCAAGGCCAAGAAATCCGGGCATGAGGTGGGGTCCATGGATTTTCCGCGCATCTGTCGCCAGTTTCTTTTGTTCGATAGCCATGATCACGTCTGCCTGCCCATGTCGATTGGGGGAAGCACGGTGGGATTGGTACAGTTCGTGATGAAAAAAGCGGACATGCATGTGGATCGGCAGAATCAGATCGATGGGATGTTCAAGGTCGAACAGTATCTCAAGGAATCCTTGCCGGTCATCGAGTCGAAACGATTGCTGCAAACCCTGCGGGAGTCCGCATTGCGCGATCCTTTGACCGGATTGCACAACCGTCGTTTCTTGCAGGAGTGCATCGATGGCGTGTGTTTCGGAGCGGTCCGGCGCCACAAGAGTCTTGGCGTGATGATGTGCGATCTGGATCATTTCAAGCAGGTGAATGACACCCACGGCCACGGTGCCGGGGATGCGGTTTTGAAAGCATTGGCAAAAGTGATCCGCGAGACGGTGCGGGCCGCAGATCTGGTGATTCGCTTTGGCGGCGAGGAGTTTCTGGTCGTGTTGGTGGATATCGATCCGGGGGAGACCGAACGGCTGGCGGAAAAGGTGTTGCGGAATGTGGCGGCCTGCGAGTTCCGGATCAGCAATGGGCGGATTCTGCGCAAGACCATCAGCATCGGGTATGGGGAGTTTCCCGGAGATGCGGAGCAGTTCTGGACCGTGCTGAAATCCGCCGATGTCGCGCTTTATCATTCCAAGACCACGGGTCGCAACCGTGCCACCCGCGCCGATGCGGAGATGTTGCTTGCCGCAGAACAGAGTGGCAAGCCGGGAGAGAAGTCCGAATCTGCGGAGCATCAGGCGGCCAGGCCGTGAGTTGTCTGTTTGCCGTTGTTCGTTTCAGGCAGGAGGGGGGCGGTCCGTTTTTCGTGGGAGCATGACGGACTGCTCCCACGCAAGGCGTCATCCCGGCATGCGATAGATGGTCGGAGCGGTCTGCACCACCGGAACTTTCAGGTTGTTGAGGGTTTCGGAGTGGCCGACAAAGAGATAACCACCGGGCGACAGGTAGCGGCAGAACTTGTTGATCAGCTTTTCCTGGGTGGGGCGGTCAAAATAGATGATCACGTTGCGGCAGAAGATGATGTCCATTTTTTCCCGCAGACCGAAATCGGCATCCATGAAGTTCAGTCGTCGGAAATTGACCATGGAGCGGATGTCCGGGGCGATGCGCACCAGTTTTTTGGTGGGGTCTTTGCTTTTGAGCAGGTATTTGCGTTTCAATCCCAGCGGCACCGGGCCAACCTTGTCCATGTCGTAGACCGCATCCGAGGCTGTGCGCAACACCCGGCTGGAGATGTCGGTGGCGAGAATCTTGGCGCGGAAGTTGATCCCCGGATAGTGCTGGGCAAATTCCCGCAACACCATGGCCAGGGTATACGGTTCTTCGCCGGTGGAGCAGCCTGCGCTCCAGATCATCAGTTCGCGCCGCACGCCTGCGCCGGAATTTTTGATCAGTTCCGGCAGGGCGTTCTGGGCCAGGAATTCAAAATGGGCCGGTTCGCGGAAGAAGTCGGTCTTGTTGGTGGTCACGATGTCGATGAATTGAATCAATTCCTCGCCCGACTGCCCTGGATCGAGCACCCAGTCGATGTACTCCTTGAACGAATGCATCCCCACCTGTCGCAACCGTTTCTGGATGCGGGCCGTGAGCATGGTTTTTTTGCTTGGGGGCATCATGATGCCGCACTGGGCATAGATGAATTCGCTCAAGCGTTGGAAATCCTTGTCAGAGATCCCCGCGTGATGATCCTGGTCAGCGGTGAAGCTGTTCATGCGTTTCATTCCTTTTCAGATACCATGGGCTTCCGACCCACATTCATCATCCACACATCATCCACACATCATCCACACATCATCCACACATCATCCACACATCATCCACACAG
>JADFWP010000019.1:0-1415 GCA_015234115.1 Magnetococcales bacterium | reverse complement strand
ACAGGCGCAACACTTCGGCGGCGATTTTGTCAAGCGGTTTGATCAGATCGACCCCGCCGTGTTTGATGGCCTCTTTCGGCATGCCGAAGACCACGCACGATTGCTCGTCCTGGGCAATGGTGGTCGCTCCGGCATTTTTCATTTCCAGCATGCCCCGGGCGCCGTCATCTCCCATGCCGGTCATGATGACGCCGACGCAGTTCTTGCCGCCATAGCGGGCAGCCGAGCGGAACAGCACATCCACCGAAGGGCGATGGCGGCTGACCAGTGGGCCGTCACGCACCTCGACATAATAGCGCGCGCCGCTGCGTTTGAGCATGGTATGTTTGTTCCCCGGCGCAATCAGCGCCCGACCGCGTACCACCGAGTCGTTGTCTGCCGCCTCCTTGACCGTGATCTGACAAAGGGTGTTGAGCCGGTCGGCAAAAGCGCGCGTGAAGTTTTCCGGCATGTGTTGCACGATCACGATGCCGGGCGCGTCGGCGGGCAGTGCCTCCAGAAAGACCCGCAAAGCCTCGGTTCCGCCGGTCGAGGCACCGACGATGATGAGTTTTTCCGTGGTCTGGCTCATGGCGCGCGAGCCGGGATCAAGCGGCGGCAGCATGGCATCGGCGGTCAGTTTGGGTGCGACCTTCTGGAGGCCGGCGGTGTTCTGGATGGCACCCGTGCCGCCGCCGGTGGCGGCAGGGCGGATGATCCGGCTTTTCACGCTGGTCGAGGCGGCGGCCTTGACCGCATCGCAGATGCGGATGCGGGACTCTTCCAGAAACTCCTTGGTGCCCATGCGCGGTTTGGTGATGATTTCGACCGCACCGTATTCGAGTGCGCGCAGTGCGGTTTCGGTGCCCTCCCCGGTGAGTGACGAACACATGACCACAGGGATTGGATGCTGGGTCATGATTTTCCGGAGGAAAGTGATGCCATCCATGCGGGGCATCTCGACATCGAGAGTGATTACGTCGGGAATGAGTGTTTTGAGCTTCTCGGCAGCGACAAAGGGATCCTGGGCTTGTCCGATCACTTTGATCTGGGGATCGGACTCCAGGATGGTGGTCAGGGTTTGCCGCACAACGGCAGAATCATCGACGATCAGGACGGTGACGGGTTTGGTTGAGTGGCTCATGAGTATGGCATCCAAAAAATGTGATAAACCCGACCATTATGCCTTGCTTTGCCTGCTGGCGTCAATACACGGAAATTGAGATGTTGCTCTTGCGTGGCGAGTTGAACCGCCTCCATTTCGAGAGGCACATTTTTGAAAGACAAAGAGAGGGCTGGGGGATTCGTCCCCCGGGGTTTTGACTTTAAAAGCAAAACACCCTAAAGATCTTTTGTTTAAACCGCACCCATCACGGGATATGTAGTTTGTCAGTGGGGTCCAGGGGCCAATGGCCCCTGGTGGGGTCCAGGGGCGA
>JADFWP010000018.1 GCA_015234115.1 Magnetococcales bacterium | reverse complement strand
TCAAGCTTCGTTTTGGTCTGCTGACGGAGGAGATGTGCCAGCGCGTCACCACGGCTTCGCTCGACGAATTGGATGTTTGGTTCGACAAAACACTCGACGCCCAAACCCTGGAAGAGGTCATTCCCCCGCTTTGAGGGGGGGCGGAGGGTTGGGGTTGGTCGGCTCTCGGGCGGCGCTTCCGCTTCGCGGGCCGCCCTCTCGCCGACCTTTCCCACCGTAATCATTTCCCAACACAGTCAACGTCAAAACATGGCGCTGCGCGCTTCAAGGGAAAAAGCGTAAGAGAGTCAAGGGCTAGTCCTCAGAACGCGGGCGCCGAAGTCGAGGTTGCGATAGCCCGGGTCGTAGTCGCCGCGAAACGCGGAGCGGAGGTAGACCGGGTCGCTGCCCCAGCCGCCGCCCCGAATGACCCGGCCGGAGCCCGAACTTGGCCCTTGCGGGTCTGTCACCGCCGAAGAGGTGAAAGAATCGGACCAATAATCCGCCACCCACTCCCAAACATTGCCGTGCATGTCATACAAACCCCACGCGTTCGGCAGTTTTTGCGCCACCGGATGTGTCGTGCTGGATGAGTTGCTATATGACCATGCATATTGGTTAATATTGCTGTCACTCGACCCGAACGAATACGCCGTCGTCGTCCCGGCACGCGCTGCATACTCCCATTCCGCCTCGGTCGGCAAACGATAGGTACCCTCACCACGGGAATTCAAGCGGGAGATGAAATCCTGAAGATCATTCCAGGAGACCTGTTCCACAGGGCAAGTATCCCCGCAACTTGAAAAATACGATGGATTGCTTCCCATCACCTCACGCCACTGACCCTGCGTGATCTCCGTCGTCTGCATGTAAAAAGCACGACTGATCGTCACCTGATGTTGTGGTCTTGCATGACTGAACCATGAATCCGTGTTCAGATCATCCGATGACGCACCCATCGTGAAGGTGCCTGATGGAATCCGCTTGAAGGTCATCCCCAGCGTATTGGTCAACTCCTGCGCCACCGCGTTGATCGTCACCGTGATCGTTGCCAGACTGGAATCCACCGTCCCGTCATTGGCCTTGAATGTAAAGGTGTCAGTGCCCGTAGCTCCGGAGTTCGGCGTATAGCGATATTCCCCGGTCGAAGCGTTGGTGATGGTGGCGGTTCCCTTCGTGCCGTTGGTCACAACCCGATAAATCAGGGCATCCTCGGCATCCGCATCCGTCGCGCGCAACGTCCCAGTCCCGGCTGTATCTCGGCTTACCGTCAACGTCCCGTTTGAGGCGACAGGGGCCTGATTTGTCCCCTCCGCAGCCAACCGGAACGTCGTGCTGTTGTTCCCACCACGACCATCGCTCGCCGTCACCCGCACCTCCAGATCCGCCCCGGAAGAGGGCGCCGTGCCGGAAAAAGTCCGCGTCGCAGGCGAAAAGCTCAACCACGAGGGAAGTGCCGAACCATCGGCAAGACGCGCCGAGTAGGTGAGGCTGTTCCCGTCCCCATCAGAAAATGTGCTGGCTGGAACCTGGAAACGACCACTCCAGCTTTGGTCCGCAATGGTCGTAGCAACCGTTGGCGCATCATTGGTGTTCGAGAACGACAAAACAAAACTATCCGACGCCGACCCACCCTTGCCATCGCTGGCCCGCACCTTCACCCGCAACGAAGTAAGGCCGCTTGGCGGATTGCCGGAGAACTGGCGCGTCGTCCGTGAAAAACGCAACCACGAAGGCAAGGCTGATCCATCCGACAAGGTGGCAGAATAGGTGAGCGTATCCCCGTCACGATCCGCAAAGGTGCCAATCGGCACCCGGAAACTCTTGCTCCCACTCCCCGACCAGGTGCGATCCGCAATCGGACTGGCCACGGTCGGTGCGCGATTGGCGGCGGTCGTGAAAGACAAAATGAATTGATCCGAAGCCGTACCCGATTGACCATCGCTGGCCGTGATCTTGATGATCATCGAACTCGCCCCGGTCGGCGGCGTGCCGCTCAAGGTCCGGGTGGCGGGGGCAAAGGTGAGCCAGGAAGGCAACGCCGAACCATCGTCCAGGGTGGCAGAATAGGTCAAAGCATCCCCATCCGCATCGGTAAAGGCTGTGGCCGGAATCTGGAAACTCTGGGCCGAACCGCGACTCCAGCTTTGATCCACAAGCGGCGTGGCCAGCGTGGGAGCGTCGTTGACGTTGGAGAGGTTCAAAGAGAAGGCGCAAACCGCCGTGCCATCGTGACCGTCGTTGGCGGTAAGCTTTAATGAAAGTTTCGCCTCTCCAACCGGAGGATTTCCAGAGAGGGTCAGCGTGGTGGCGTTGAAGCTCAACCAGGCGGGCAAGGCGAGACCGGTCAACCGCTTGGCCGTGAAGGTCAGATCATCGAAATCGGCATCGAGAAACGTGGTATCTCGAATTTGCAGCGTTTTTGGGCCACTCCCGCTCCACGTCTGATCAGGAATCGAATTGGCGCAGGTCGGCGCCGCCGCTTGCGCATCGAACGCGGCGACTGCAAGCAGGGATGAAAAAAAAGCCCTCGCAACGGTTCTTTGGAACATGGCGGATGGCTCCGTGGGCAGGGGTGGATGATGACGCCAGCCATAATACCCTGTGCGACGTGTGGAATAAAGGTCTGAAGTGTTTTGATCCTGCATGATCTCTGGATTGCGTCCGGTCGTACCGCATTGCGCCGCAGTGGGGGCTGACCGGGGGGGATTGGATCGGAGGTTTCATGCCTCCGCAGAGGTGCCGCCGGGTGGGTGGCAGGGAGGCTCCAGGCGCAACCGGAAGCCGACCACCGACACATCATCGCGGCGTGATTCGGTGCCTTGATGTTCCTGGAGTTGTTTGTGGATGATGATCTTTTGTTCGTCCATGGGCTGATCCGCGATGCGACCGATCAGGTCGAGCAGTCGCACCTTGCCGAATCCCCGCCGGACTTCGCTGCCCACCTGATCGATCAGACCATCGGAACTCATGTAATAACAGGTGTCCGGCGATACGGCCACTTCCACCTGGGCGAACTCCTGGGCAAAGGGGACGCGGCGATAACCGATTCCTTTCTTGTCGCCCTTGACTTCGTAGGGGGTGCCGCCTGCCGGACAGACGAACAGCGAGAAGCGCGCGCCGGCATAGAGGATGCGGGTTTGCTCCCCGGAGATCAGGCAGATGCCCAGTTCCATGCCGTCGTCCGATTCGCCCTGATCGGAGTTTTGTTTCAGGGTCATCTGGACCAGTTGATGGGTGCGGGCCAGCAGGCGGCCCAGTTCGCCGGGGGGGATTTCGCTGCACGCCCGGTCAAAGGCGCCGGTGACGATCAGGGTCATGAAGGCGCCGGGCACGCCATGGCCGGTGCAATCGCCGAGCGCGAACAGCATCCCGTCTCCCCAGGGGCGGCACCAGTAGATGTCGCCTCCCACCGTGTCGCGGGGATCCCAGTAAATGAAGTGGTCCGCGAAGAGTTGATGGAGCGTGACCGGATTGGGCAGAAGCGAGCGTTGGATGTTGCTGGCGTAGAGGATGCTCTCCTCGATCACCGCAAAGGCTTCGGCCAGGCTGTCGCGGGTTTTTTCCAGTTCGGCGTGGGTGATGCGCAACTCCCCGAAGGCCCGGTCCACCTCCTCCTTGGCCTGACGGAGAATTTCGGCCCGTTTGCGGGTCTCCTTGAAGTGCTGGCGCATGATCAGCAGATTCTTGAGGCGGGTGACGAACTCCACGTTGTCGATGGGTTTGTTGAGAAAGTCGGTCGCCCCCTCCTGAAGCGCCATGTAGCGCACGTTCTGGACATCCGAGCCGGTCACCATCACGATGGGAATTTCACCCCGGTCGGGCAGCGCGCGGAAGGCGGTGATGAAATTCAACCCGTTCATCACCGGCATGATGTAATCGACGATCACCAGATCGGCCTCTTCCCTGGCGCACCACTCCAGGGCCTGGAGCGGATCGGTGAAGGGGATCGGTTCGCAGTCATTCACGGTCTGGATCAACCGGGCCAGCAGGGTGAGCACGCTGCGGCTGTCGTCGATCACCACGATGCGGAAGATTTCGTCGCTCATCGGAGTTTCAGCCACATCGTTTCAGGATCTCCCCGGCCATCCGGTCGAGGGGGAAGACGCCCTGGGCAGCGCCACGGCGAATCGCCTCCCGTGGCATGCCGAAGACGATGCAGGTCGATTCGTCCTCGGCCATGGTGGCGCCGCCGGCCTGTTTCATCTCCAGCAGTCCCTGGGCGCCATCGTCGCCCATGCCGGTCAACAGCACGCCGATCGCATTGGGGCCGGCCACCCGTGCCGCCGAACGGAACAGCACATCCACCGAAGGACGATGGCGCGACACCAGGGGGCCTTCGCGCACCTCGACCCGATACCGGGAGCCGACGCGGTGCAGCATCATGTGAAAATTGCCGGGTGCGATCAGCACGCGACCATTCAACACCATGTCGCCATCTTCGGCCTCCTTGACATCCACCTGGCACAACCCGTCGAGTCGTTTGGCGAAACTGGCGGTGAAGCTCTCGGGCATATGCTGGACCACCACCACGCCCGGCGCATCGGCGGGCAGACGTTCCAGCACCACCCGTACCGCCTCGGTGCCACCGGTCGAAGCGCCGATGCAGATGACTTTTTCGGTGGCAACCCGGACTCCCTGCGACGTGGGGGGCGGCAGGACGGCATCGGCGGTCAGTTTGGGTTGGGCCACGAGCGTGGGTCGGGCGCGGCGCGGGCCGATTTTCGCGACGGCTGCGGCCTTGACCGCTTCGCAGATTCGTACCCGGTAGTCGAGCAGATACTGACGCGATGCGAGTTTCGGTTTCAGGATCGCTTCCACCGCTCCGGCCTCCAGGGCGTCGAGCAGCGCCTGCGACCCCTCTTCGACCATGGAGGAGCACATCACCACCGGCAGCGGACGTTGGGCCATGAGCTTGCGCAAAAAGGAGAGACCATCCATGCGCGGCATTTCGATATCCAGGGTGATGACATCCGGAACCTCTTCCTGGATGCGGGCTGCGGCGGCATAGGGGTCGGCTGCCGTGGCCATCACCTCGATTTCCGGGTCGGAGGAGAGAATTTCCGACAGGGTGACCCGCACGCTGGCCGAGTCATCGACGATCAGGACGCGGATCTTTTTCCCGGCTGGTTTCGATTCCATCACGTCAACCCGTCCAGGTAGGCGAATTCATCGCTGGTGAAGAGACGTTCCAGGTCGAAGATGATCACGAAGCCGTTGCGCCACCGTCCGATGGCCCGGATGTATTCGGATTTCCAGGCCACCCCCACATCGGGTGCCGCTTCCAGCGCCACGGTGGCCAGTTCGGCCACATCGAACACCCGGTCGCACAACAGCCCGAGCACCACCTGACGCCCATTGGCCGGAAACTCCAGCACCAGGATGCGGCGGGTCTGACTGATTTCGTCCGTTGCGGCGAATCCCAGTTTGCGGCGCAGATCGATGACCGGCACGGTCAGGCCGCGCACGTCGATGATCCCCAGCAGATAGGGCGGAGCATGGGGCAGACGGGCGATCGGCTGGCAGTCGAGAATCTCGCGCACCAGGGTCACGTTCACCGCAAAGACATCCTGCTGGATGCCCAGGGTGACATAGCTGTGCGTGGCACTCTCGGTTCCGGTGGCTTTCATGGGCTGTTTCCGCAATCAGGCCGTTCAAAATTTCTGGAAATGCTCATCATCATCGTCCAGATCGAGCGTGAATCCCTTGGATTTCCCGGAACCGGGCGGCGGGAGTTTGCGCAGCGTATCCTTGGCGCGTCTGCCCTGACTCTGGCGGACAGGCAGCGCCTTTTCGGGGCGTCGCCATCCCTGCTGGGAGAGCATGGGCAGCATGTGGCTGCTCTCTTCCAGATGAAAATAGGAGATGGTGTGCTGCAACTGTTCGGCCTGTCCGGTCAGTTCCTCCGAGGTGGTGGACATCTGCTCCGAGGCCGAGGCATTCATCTGGATCACCTTGTCCAACTGCTGGATGGCGCTGTTGATCTGCGCGGCGCCGACATCCTGTTCGCGGCAGGCCGAGGAGATCTCTTCCACCAGGGCGGCGGTTTTCTTGATGTCCGGGACCAGTCGGGTCAGCATGTCGCCAGCGGCCTGGGCCACCTTGAGGGTGTTGGTGGAGAGCGCGCCGATTTCGGCGGCGGCGGTCTGGCTGCGTTCGGCGAGTTTGCGCACTTCGCTGGCCACCACCGCGAACCCCTTGCCGTGTTCTCCGGCGCGGGCCGCTTCGACTGCGGCATTGAGGGCCAGCAGATCGGTCTGGCGGGCAATCTCTTGGACAATGGTGATCTTTTCGGCAATGGTCTGCATGGCCGAGACCGCCTTGGCGACCGCTTCGCCGCTCTGCTGGGCGCTTTCCGAGGCCTGGGCCGCGATCCGTTCGGTCTGGCCGGCATTTTCGGCGTTCTGTTTGATGTTGGAAGCCATCTGCTCCATGGAAGAGGAGGCCTCTTCCGCCGAGGCCGCCTGTTCGCTCGCTCCCTGGCTCAGTTGTTCCGAGCTGGCTGCCAACTGCTGGCTCCCCAGGGATACTGCGCTCGATGCGGTGAAGGCGTCGGTGACCACGGTGCGCAGGCGCTCGACCATGGTCTCCAGGGCAATGCCCAAGACATCCTGTTCCGACAGACGCTGGGGCTTGACGGTCAGGTTGCCTTTGGCAATCTCGTCGGCCAGATTGGCGGTGGTGCGGAGATTGGCCGACATGACGTTGAGCGCATCGATCAGGTCGCGCATTTCATCGTTGGTGGTGGCCTTGATATTGGTGGAGAGATCCCCCCTGGCCACGGCATTGGCCAGATCCACGGCGCGTTTGAGGTTGGTGCTGATCTTCGAGGCAATCCAGGCGCCCACGATAATGGCGATGATGAGCGAACCGATCAGCAGCAGCAGCATGAGGACGCGGGCGCTCTGATAGCTCTCCTCCGCAGCGGTTTCGACCACTTTCACATCATCGCGCACCTGGTTGATCAACTCGTTCAGGCTTTTTTCCGCCTGCATCCGGGTGGGGACGCCTTCACTGCTGAGCAGTGCGAAGGCTCTGGAATCGCTGTTGATCGCTCCGGTGATACGCACCTGTTCGGCGATCTGATCGAATTTGCGATAATTCTCGACCAGGTTGTCGATCAGTTGCGCATGATCCCCTTTGAGCAGGGGGCGCAGTTCGTTCAGCAATTGTTTGATCTCTTCGCGCCATCCCTCGACCTCGCGCATCTGTTTGGCGATGGCCTGCTCATCGTCGAGCAGAATGATGTTTTTCTCTGCCCGATGGATCATCAAGATCCGCGCCTGGATGCGGCCGGCGAGAATGATTTCCTGCCCGACCGCCGTGCTTTTGGGATCCTGTTTCAAGGAGAGAATCGCGTTCAGAGAGGCGAGCACCTCGTCGGCGGCCTTGCGGCCTTCACCCATGGATTGGGCGCGCGCCTTGTTGTTGCTGTTTTGCAGGCTCAGTTTGCGTACCTGGTCGGTAATTTCGGTGTATTTTTTCCACGAAGCGACAAAGGCTTCGAGTTTTGGGCGGGATTTTTCGTTCAGGAGCGGGGGGAGTTGGCGGATGAAATCTTCCATCTCCTGGTTGATTTTTTTCATTTGTTCACTGAAATTGCTTTTGGAATCATCCGAATCGGCAATGATGACATCGCGGATTGCCCGGCTGAACTGGGCGGAACGAAGCAGCAATTGATTGACATGGGAGCGGGCCACCGATTGCACGTTGACGAGATCGGAGGTGGTATGATTGAGCTGTCCCAGGCGCATCAGCCCCACCCCGGCGATCCCCGCCGCCATCACGATCAGCAGCGCGAACGCCATTGCCAGTTTGAATTTGATCAAGACACGCATCGGGATACCCTCAGACTGTTTATTTTGAATGTGTATTATGATCTTCGTCCTTTCAATCCGAGGCGAAGACCCGTTCCAGATCCAGAACCATGACAAACCGACCCTGGCGTCGTCCCACGGCCCGGATGAATTCCGTGCGACAGCGCAAACCGATCCGGGGCACCTCTTCGGACAGGAGGGACTCGAACTCGGCGACCTCGTGAACCTTGTCGGCCCGCAGGGCAACCAGGGTCTCTTCGCCGTCGATGGTCATTTCGATCACCACGAACCGACTCTCCTCCGAGGTGGTGGCCGCAGGCAGTCCGATCCGCATGCCCAGATCCATCAAGGGGACCACGCGACCGCGCACGTTGATCAGGCCGTTGACATCCGGACGGGCCGTGGGCACCCCGGTGACCGGCAACAGATCGAGAATGTCGCACACCACATGAACCGGAATGGCGAAGAGATCCCCGGCCACAGCGATGATCAGGCTTTTCGGGTGATCGGACAAGGGCTTCATGCTTCGCTCTCCAGGCTTGCGGGTCCAGGGGGGCGCCGCAGACGCTCCTCGCGTTGCTGTCCGAATTCGATCAGGTGGTCGATCTCCAGAATCAGCGCCACCCGGCCATCCCCGAGGATGGTGGCCCCGGAAAAGGATTTCACCCCGGCATGCAGGCGGCTCAAGGATTTGATCACGGTCTGGTGATCCCCGAGAATCTGATCCACCACCAGTCCGACGCGCCGTTTGCCCACCACCACGATCACCACCTTTTCGTGGGGGGGCGGGGTGCCGGGCACCTCAAACAGCGCGCGCAAATGAAGAAACGGCACCAGTTCATCGCGAATGAACAAAAAGCGATTGCCTTCCGCAGCCGGATGTTCCAGTTCGGCCTCGGCCAGTTCGACGATGGCATCGACATTGGACAACGGCACGATATAACGTTCTTCGCCCACTTTCAAAAGCAATCCGTCGATGATCGCCAGGGTCAAAGGCAGGCGCAGCGTCACGCGGCATCCCGCGCCCGGCTGACTGGAGACCTCCACATTGCCGCGCAGGGCGTCGATGTTTTTTTTCACCACATCCATGCCGACGCCGCGACCCGAAATTCCGGTCACGGCCTGGGCCGTGGAAAAACCGGGATGAAAGATCAGTTGCGCCAACTCTTCGTCGGAGAGATCGGCTCCGGCGGCGAGCAACCCCCGCTCTGCGGCCTTGGCGCGGATCCGTTCCAGATTCAGCCCCTTGCCGTCGTCGGCCACCGTGATCAACACCTGTCCGCCCACATGGGTGGCGGTGAGCAGCAGGGTGCCCTCTGCGGATTTGCCGGAGGCGACGCGATCGGCGATCGGTTCGATGCCGTGGTCCATGGCGTTGCGGATCAGATGCACCAGAGGATCGTTCAGGCTTTCGACCATGGTTTTGTCGAGTTCGGTCTCCTCGCCACGGGTTTCCAGGCGGACCTGCTTGTCCAGCTCTTTGGAAAGATCCCGCACCACCCGACGAAACCGGCTGAACAGCGAGCCGATGGGCACCATGCGGATTCCCTTGGTGGTTTCCCGCAGTTCGGAAACCAGACGTCCCATCTCTTCGACCACGGCGCGCAACGACAGCACCGACAGCTCCTCTTCGCCGGAGTGGGCGATCTGTTTGAGTCGGGATTGCACGATCACCAGTTCGCCCACCTGGTTCATCAGGCTGTTGATGCGGTCGGCGTTGACCTTGACCACGGCTTCGACCGTCGATTTGCCCGCAGAGACGCTGGATTGGGCCGGTGTCGGATCCGGAGGGGATGACGGGGGTGGCGGCAGAGGCGGCGCGCTGGCTGTGGGCGGCGCAACCGGGGTCGGATCGGGTGTGGCTTGTGGAGGGGGCGGCGCTGAGAGCGGCGTAATGGTCAGGCGGGTTTCGTTGCGGATGAATAAAAAGACATCCTCGATGGCGTCGGTGGGCTGGTCGGTGACCAGCTCGATTTCCCAGCGCAGATGGCACTGTTCCGGATCCAGGCCATCGAGTCCCGGCACGCCGGAGGCATCGCAGCGCACCTTGCCCTGACCCATTTCCAGGATTTCCCGAATCATTGCAACCGGATTGCTGCCCAGGACAAAGGCATTGGCAGGCAGCACGAAATCGATGCGATAGCACGGATTGGCCGATACGGGCGCAGGGGGTGGGGGGGGTGGAGGCGGTGCGGCGGCAATCCGTTTGACGACTGCATCTCCCTTGCCGCTGACCACCTGGTCGAGATCGGTCAGAATGGCGTTCCCCGCGTCTGGCGCCACCCGTTCCGGGGCATCGATCAGCAGGCGCATGTGGTCGCGGGCCGTCAGGGTGACGCCGATCAGGGCCGGGGTGACCGGCACCTCGCCATTGCGCACCCGGTCGAAGACGGTTTCGATGTGATGGGTGAATTTGGCCAACGCCTCGAACCCGAACATCGCCCCGGAACCCTTGATGGTGTGCAGGGCGCGAAAGGCCGAGGCAATGGTCTCTTTGTCTTCGGGCGTGTTTTCCAGATCGAGCAGCGCGGTTTCGAGCTGGATGAACAGCTCGTCGGCCTCCTGTCGGAAAATGTCAGCCGGATCGCCGGAGAGGATATTCATTCCAAAAGCCGTCTGGTGATTTTCAGCAGCACTTCAGGCGCGAAGGGTTTGGTGAGCCACCCGGTGGCTCCGAGTTCCCTGGCGCGGGCGCGCAAAGTCTCGTCGTTTTCGGTGGTGACGAACAGGATCGGCACCCCCTTGTATTCCATCAGGTTGCGCAAGGCCGCGATGAACTCCAATCCTCCCATGCGCGGCATGTTGAGATCGGTGATCACCAGATCCACGGTGGTGGTTTGGGCTTTTTCCAGGCCGTCGAGGCCATCGACGGCTTCGATGATCCGATAGCCACGCACGGCCAGGGTCAGCTTGATCGACTGGCGCATGCTGGGAGAATCATCGACGCAGAGAATGATTCTGGACATCAGGTATTCCTGAGTTCTTCGAATTCGTGTTCCAGGCCGCAGGCGCGGATCTGATCGGCCATGGGACCAAGGGGCGGCAGAATCACACTCAAGGCCAGTTCGTCGCCATGGGTCGTGCGGCGTGCGGCAATGATCATCTGGACCACGGAGAGGTCGGATTGTTCCACGGCAGAGCAGTCCACCACCACATGTCCTCCCTGGTTGATCATGCCCAGCAAGGCGTCACGCAGGGCTGCGACCTCGCGGATGGTGGATCTGGGGGGCAGATGCAACACGCCGTTCGCATCGGCTGTTGTCGCGGCATCCTCCATGGCGTGTCAATCCTCAAGGTGGCCGTTTTCAAACGTACAGGGATTCGATTCCAATTGAATGGATTTTGCAAAAATTTTACCGGTTCCTTATGGAGGCGTCCATGTTTTTTTTGCAAGTTGTGGATGCTGGGCAGGTTGGGTTGCGTTATTGTCCGCCGCGTACCGGCCAGATGGCGTGTGGCAGGGTTCCTTTATTGTGGCGGTTGATTAATCCTGTGGAGAGATCGATCACCCATGCGTACACGGTATCGGATCTGTATGTGGTTGATGACCAGTAATAATCATCGGATCGGTTCGTTGAGAACGGATGGCCCGCTGGCAGGGCAGGCCCGCTGCGGCTGAAGTCGATCAGGCTCAGCAACTCTTTGCGATTGGGCAGACGCCAATCCTGATGGCTTGAGCGGATGTAGTCCGTGCAACCGATCAACCCCGAGTTCAGATTGATCACGCTATCCATGGCCTGGAACCAGTTTTGTGCCTGGAAACAATCGGGGTGTTTGATCCAGACCAGTCCCGTCAATTGATCGCGGACCGTTCCATTGCCCAGATCCAGGAAACGCGGTGCAGGCCAGGCAACGCCTTTTTCGAGGTCGCCATCATCCCCGCTGCGGGATGACACGGTTTGGCCGGTACGCGGGAGTGGTGCCAGGAGGTCGTCGGCTTGGCCCGCCTGGAAAGGGAAAAACGCTCCGAGCACGAACAGGATGAGCATGGCAAGCCGTGCGCCGCGCTGGTAAAGAGATGGATTCATGCCGGTTCTCCTTGTCAAGGTGGTCGGATGATGCATGCCTTGGGATTTCATGGTCCGCTCCGCACCGGCCAGACAGAGCCGGCAGTCGTTTTGGGGAGATTGCCGAAGAAATGGCCCTCTGCGAAACCTGTCACCCAGGCATTGGCAGGGGTTGCGGCATGGGTGGTGGCAGACCAGTACCATCCTGATTGGACCAACAGGAAGGGATGACCGGAGGGCAACGACGCCAGGGAGCGTTGTCCGGGATCGGTCAGGGATTCCAACTCCTTGAAGTTGGGCAACCGCCAGTCGGTGTGGGTGCCCGTATAGCCGATGCAGCGGGTGGATCGGCCATTCAGGAGGTCGATTTTCGTCAAGGCCTCTGCCCAGGTCAGGTTGCCCCAGCAGTTGGTGTTTTTCATCCAGACCAGCCGTGTCAGATGGTCGGTGACCGTACCATCGTCGTTGTCCGTGAAACGCGGCACGGGCCAGGCCACTCCTTTGCGCAGCGCGCCATCGTCCCGCGACCGGTAGCTGACGGTTTGTCCGCTTCTGGGAACTGGCGCCGGGTATCCGGCGGTGGCGTCGATGGTGATGGTGATGGTCGCGGTGTTGGAATTGGTTTTGCCGTCATTGACCTGGAATGCGAAGCGGTCGATTCCCGAGGCGTCGGCATTGGGGGTGTAACGAAAGGCGCCGGTTGCGCTGTCGGTGAGGATGGCGTTGCCCTTGGCACCATTGTCGGTGATCTGGAAGGTCAGGGCGTCGTGCTCCGCATCGCTGGCGATCAAGGTGCCGGTGGCTGGCGCGTTGTGTGTGACGGTCAAGGTGCTGTTGCTGGCCACGGGCGCGGTGTTGGGAACCGGGAGGTTGACGGTCACCGTGGCGATATTGGAATCCTGGGTGCCGTCATTCACTTGAAAGGTGAAACGGTCGGTGCCGTTGTTTTCGGTGGGGGTATAGGTGAAGGCCCCGGTACTGGGGTTGGTGATGGTCGCGGTCCCTTTGGAACCATTGGTGATCAGGCGATAGGTCAGCGGGTCGCCATCCTGGTCCTGGGCGTGCAACGTGTCGCTGATGGGATGGTTGCCGGTGATGGTCAGGGAATCTGCGGTGGCGACCGGTGGATGATTGATGTTGAGCGTGACCTGGACGCTTGCGGTGCCTGCGTGGCCGTCGCTGGCGCGGACCTCCAGGGTCAGCGCGGAGCTGTCTGCTGGCGGTATGCCGGAGAAGGTCCGGGAGGCGGATGAAAATTGCAACCATGCCGGGAGCGGTTCCCCGTTGGCCATCCGGGCGGTCAGGGTCAGTGCATCCCGGTCCGGATCCTGGAACGTTGTGGCAGGCAGTTGGAAGGTGTTGCGAACGTTGGGCGTCCAGGTTGGCTGGACGGGGAGGGGGGTGGCGATGGGCGCATCGTTGGTATTGCCCAAGATCAGTGTAAAGGGGTGCGCGGTCGCATCGCCAAGGGTGTCCCGGGCCGTGATGGTCAGAGGAAGGTTGGAAAGGGCCGCAGGGGGGTTGCCGGAAAGGGTCAGTCGGCTGCTTGAGAAGATCAGCCAGTCTGGCAAAGGAGCACCGTTCTGCTGCGCCACCGAATAGTTCAGGGGATTTTGATCGTTATCGGCAAACAGGTTGTGCGGGAACTGGAAGGCCTGATGTCCGGGATGATTCCATTGGATGCTGTCAACAGGATTGGCCTGCAATGTTGGCGGATCGTTGGTGTTGTTGGATTCGATAATAAAAGTTTTGTTTGCGGATCCGTTGTGACCATCATTGGCCGTGACCCGCAAGCGGAGGGGGGAGGCTCCGGCAGGGGGATTGCCCGAAAAGGTTTTTGTTCCGGGGTTGAATTGCAGCCAGGTCGGGAGAGGGGCACCGTTTTCCTGTGTGGCGGTGAAGGTCAAAGCATCCCCATCGTTATCAGAAAAGGTGTCGGCTGGAACGGTAAATCGTTTGGTGTCCGGACCGGTCCAGTTCTGGTCGGGAATGTTGCGGGTTGCGACCGGGGCATCGTTGGTGGCGTTGAAGAAGATTTTGAAGGTGGCGTTTGCGCGCTCCCCGGCGTTGTTGCTGGCCGTGATCCGCAGCGTGAGGGGTTGGGTTCCATCCGGGGGATTGCCTGCGAGCCAGCCGGTTTTCGCATCGCACTGGAGCCAGGGGGGCAGAGGCAGGCCGTTGCTTTGTGTGGCCGAGAAGGTCAGCGGACCCCCGTCCGAATTGTTGAAGGCGTTGGTGGGTATCCGGTAACTTTTTCGTCCGTGGCCGCTCCAGGTAGCGTCGTGGAACACGTTGTTTGCGGTCAGGGCCGCCTGGGCCGGGTGAAGGAACAGCAGGATGACCAACGAGATGAGCGCAGCCAGGGACTTCATGGGGATTGGACTCCTCGCAATGGTTTTGTTCTGGGCAATCGCCAAACCAGGAAGAGGGGTTGATTCTGCTGTCAGTTCTGATTGGTCAACCACCTTGGGGAGGAGTATGGATAATCTCACAGGAATGAGTCAAGCAGAATTTTGATTCTTCCGCATCATCATCTTTATGTGTTGGCATAATGGAATTTTGCTTGACTTCTTATCGGGAACTGGGATGCTATGCAGACCTTTTCTTTGACAGGAGGAGCGTTCGATGCCGATTACAGAAATCTTTGAAGATCCCGCCATTCTTCCGGATTTTGGGAATAATTCGGTCGTTATTGGCGATGTTGATGGGAACGGAGTGTCTGATATCATTGCATCAACCTCTGAAAATAATTTCAAGGTAATGATATCGGATGGGCATGGTCATTTCATATCCCGCTCAATCCTGCTTGCCTGGAACAGCAATGGATTGAATTGTGCTGACCTGAATCATGATGACATGTTGGACGTGGTGGTTTTTGACGCCAATAGCAGCAGAATATTGATTAATAATGGTGTTGGGAATGGGGCGTTCCAGAGAGGTGAAGTGATTGAGACGGTTCCCAATCCGAATGGCCTGACGTTGACCGATCTGAACAACGATGGACATGTGGATCTGATCGTTGGCAGTGATGGCAGTCAGGGGTTGAGCGTGCTGTTGGGGCGGGGGGACGGACACTTTCAGGATGCGATCCATATGGAGACAGGAGGGTGGGCCAGCACTGTCGTGGCCGGTCGTCTGAGTGGTGATTCCTTTGTGGATCTTGTGGTTGCGAGCCATCAGGACAATACGGTTTCCGTGTTGCAGGGCAATGGCGATGGAACTTTTCGCGCCCCGGTGGTGCAAACGGTGATGCACCCCGGAGCCATGGCCCTCGGGGATTTGAATCAGGATGGCCTGCCGGATCTGGTGGTGGCCAACGCGCCCGATTCGGTCGATCTCGTCCCGCCTGCCTATTCGGTTTCGGTGCTGTTGGCCACAACTCCTGAATCGTTCGAGCGGGCAGGAACGCTGGAGGTCGATTGGAATCCAACGGATCTCAAGCTGGGTGATCTGGATGGGGACCGGCAGTTGGATCTGGTGGTCGCGATGCGCGCCAATCAGGTGGCGTTGTTCTCCGGGAACGGGGATGGGACGTTTCAGTCGGCCAGCCAGTATCCGACGATTGGTGAGTCCCGTTCCGTGGCCATCGGGGATCTGAATCAGGATCATGATCCGGATCTGGTGCTGGCGTCATCGGTTCTGTTCAATGATCCCTCTGGTGCCGGGCGGCCCGCTGCGCCCACCATGCTGGCTCTGGCCACCCGTGATGACGACGGGCTTCCTTCAGATCAGATCACCTCCAGGAGCAGGCTGACCATCACGGGTCAGGGGGGCGTGCGCGGGAACACGATTGAGCTGTTCGATGACCGGAACAACAATGACCGGATCGATCCGGGGGAACGGCTCGCCAGATTGCAGGTGCGTCGTGCGGCGTGGCAGACCAGGATTGAACTTCAGGTGGGTACGCATACGCTCAAGGCCATTCAGATCGATGGCGCCAATCGGACCAGTTTCACCTCGGAGGGGCTTGCGGTGACGGTACGTCCCCCCAATAACCAGCCAACCGTCACGGGGTTTTCCGGGAGCGTCACGCAAGGGGAGATCCTCCGGTTCCGGGAGGCAGACTTTGCCATGAGATTCACGGATCGCGATGCGGATGCCCTGGCTGCCATCCAGATCACGGCTCTGCCTCCTGCCAATCAGGGGGTGCTGAGATTGTCAGACCGACCGGTTGGTCTGAATTGGGAAATTGCGGCAGCCGATCTTGCCAATCTGACCTTTGTTCCGGATGTCCGTTGGAACGGGAGCACGGCGATACGGTGGCAAGGGCGGGATGATCAGGTGTTTTCCGGCGCGGATGCCGAGGTGAGGATCTCGATCTCTCCGGTTGCGGATACGGAGGCGCCGGTTGTCGGGATCTCGTATCCCGTGAATCAGATCTACGATTTGAATTCCGACCGTCTGAGTCGATTCACCGGGTCGGCACGGGATGATAACGAAGACGGGGTTCGTCAAGTCAAAATGAAAATAAGAGATGTGACCAGCAATTGCTATCTGATTCCTGGATCCGGCAGTCTTGTCGCCAATGGCGATGATGTTTGGTTTGCTGCTGCGGTGGCTTCCACCGGAAACAGGTGGAATTTTGACGAGATCCTTTGCACCTGGCAGGTCGGCCATCTCTATGAAGTGACTGTCCGGGCGCAGGACTGGGCAGACAATGCCAGCGAGAAATCGGTCACTTTTGCCGTGACGCCAGGCGGCACTCCCTTTGTCGCTTCCATTGTTTTGGATAATGCCGCTCCGGACAGCTCTCGTTATGATATCCTTCCTGGGGCCTCTGCGGTCTTCAATGGCCAGATGACGATAACCGCCGGGAACCTCAACCTGGATGATGCTGCCAGGCATCAGATTTTTTCGAACCAGATCATCGAGTTGACCATCACCGCAGCCGATGGCGCCATCCGGACATGGACAACGAACCCGAATGATGCGGGTCGCTTCCAGTTTCATGACATCAGTGGTCTTGCCGCCGGGGAGTATGATGTCGTCGTGCGCAACATGCCGTCGTTGCTGGTGCAGGGGGGGAGCAGCATTCCAGGGGAGTTGCATGTGGGCGCTCCGGCAGGCTATGTCATCCTGGTGCAGGGCGGGTTGAAGGATGCGGAAACCGGCCTTTCCGAGGGCGTGCTGTCCCACAAGCGCAGCACCAACCGGATTTATCGAACCCTGCTGGCGCGTGGCTTCACCAGTGACAATATTTATTATCTGAACTCCGACACCAGCACGATTGAGCCGGAGTTGGGAGCGGGTGATTTCCGCAATCTGCGCGAGGTGGTGCCCAGGCCATCCAGTCGCAGCAACCTGGAAAACGCCATCAAGGTTTGGGCGCAGAGCAAGATGAGCGCGACTCCGGCGCCCTTGTACCTGATTCTGGTGGATCATGGACAACGGGAAAAGGTCTACCTGGATGCGACCTCCCCCACCGAGGCCGCGGTCACTTCGGCGGATCTCAACGAGTGGTTGGGAAATCTCGAAGCGGGATTGCCTCAGATGCAGACCCCCAGGGAGGTGGTCATCCTGGGATCCTGTTATTCCGGCAGTTTCATCGATGATCTGTCGGCTACTGGTCGCATCATCATCTCATCGGCCACGGGCGATGAGCGTTCGGTCCGGGGCGCGCAGGAACCCGATGGCGTTCAGAGTGGTGAGTTTTTTGTCGATTCTCTGTTTAAACAGTTGGGGGAGGGTGAAATGCTCTACGATGCGTTCAACCAGGCGACCAGATTGACCGAGCGTTATACAGCCGGGCCTGACAACCAGGTCAATCTCAGTGCGGAGATGTTGGCAACGCAACCCTGGATCCTGGATGGAGCCGGGCAGCATCCTTTGCTGGATGATAACGGAGACGGTCGGGGCAGCAACGAATTGACGGCCTTGGGAACCGGGGATGGGGTAACGCTCGGGAATTTTGCGTTGGGTTTCGCTCCGATCAGCCGGGGGCGGGGTCCGTTGCTGTTCGAGGAGATCACACCAACGGGCAATGTGGATCAGATTGCGCTTTTGTCGGCCACGGTGGCGGGCGCGAGCGATACCCGGATTGCCGCCGTTTGGGTCAACCTCATCGGGCCGGATGCCATGACCCAGGAAGAGGGTGACGATGGGGACTATCAGATCGCGCTGGAGACGCACTCTTATCCGATGACCTGGAGCGCGGAACGGCAGCGTTGGGAGCTTGCCACAAGCCAGATTCTTGAGGAGTGCAAAGAGCCGGGACAATATCAGCTTCAGTATCTGATGCGCGAGGAGGGTGGCCGGGTTTCATCGCCGGAGACCCGTTATCTCTACAAGAGCAAACCGGGGAATGAGGCGCCCGGATCTGTTCAGTTGCACTCCAGGACCCGCAATCATGGTCGCCAGGCATTGTTTGACTGGAGTTCGGCGGTTGATCCGCAGGGGGACGCGGTACATTATACGCTGGTCATCGCCAGTGAGCGGAGCGAGTCCAAGGCGGTTTTCCGCGAGGAGAACATCCCGCTTTCCCATTACCTGCTGAACGCCCCGAATACACTGTCAAGCGCCACCTATTGGTGGCGGGTCGATGCGGTCGATGCCTATGGCGCCGTGACTCATTCCTCCTGGCAGCAGTTCGTCTTTGACCTTGCCAATGGTGATGATGCCGCCATTCTGAACGGCGTGATCTTCAGTGCACTGAGTGACATTGGGCTGGCCAACGTCGAGATCAACCTGAATGGGAATCTGTTTGTCAATACGGCGATCAATAGTCGTTTTCTGACCTGGATTCCGTCTGCCGGCGCCACACTGGAGGCCGATTCTGAAGGTGCTCCGATTCAGTCGTTTGTGATTCCTCCGGCGGCGGTCGGAACCAGCATCCAACAGAATTTTTCGCTCATTGCGTTCACACAGCCGTTCACAGGCGACTCCAGCGACAATTCCCTGACCGGGGGAACGGGGCATGATATCTTGACTGGCATGGGTGGCAATGATCGGTTGAGCGGCGGGGCTGGCAATGACCAGTTGAGCGGCGGGGTCGGCGATGATCGGTTGCAGGGAGGGGCAGGCATGGACCGTCTGCTCGGGGGGCGTGGCGATGATCAGTTGATTGGCGGGGCGGGCAACGATCGTCTCTCCGGGAACGCGGGGCGCGATCGGTTGACCGGAGGCGATGGCGCCGACTTTTTCCGGTTCATCGCCCCTGCGGAGGGGGGGGATATCCTGAGCGATTTCAGTGCGGATCAGGGAGACAAACTGGTTTTCGCCAGCAGGAACTTCGGCAATCTGCCGGTCGGCGCTCTGGAGGCTGCCCGGTTTGCCAGCAACCGAACCGGTCGGGCCACCACCCCCGCGCAGCGGTTTCTGTTCAGTACCGCCTCCTCGGTGCTTAAATACGATGCCGATGGCACAGGCTCTGGGGAAGCGGTGCCACTGGCCACTTTGCAGGGCGTTGCGACGCTGCGGGCGGAACAGATCGTGCTCGTCGCATGAGTGCCGCAGGAGTTGCGGATCGATCTGCATCGGTGGTCATGTCAAGAGACTCGACTCTTTGGTCTGGGCAGCGTATGATATTCACAGGTTGATGATCCCACATGATCGATTCACATATCTCGCAAGGAGTCTCTTATCCATGTCCCTGACCCTTACCTCCAGCGCGGCCAGCAAGCTGAGCGAACTGCTTCAGGAAGAGAACAACCCGCAAACCAAACTGCGCATCTTCGTCTCCGGCGGCGGATGCTCGGGTTTCAAGTATGGCTTCACCTTCGATGACACCCAGGAAGAGGCCGACACCCTGATCGAATCCCATGGCGCCAAGGTGTTGATCGATCCCACCTCGCTCAACTATCTGGCTGGTGCCGAAGTGGATTATGTCGAAGACCTCTCCGGCGCCCAGTTTGTGATTCGCAATCCCAATGCGGCCAGTTCTTGCGGTTGCGGTCAATCCTTCACTCCCAACACCATGGGCGGCTGCGCCAACGCATGATCGCAGCATACAACCCTGGGCGCGGATGAAACTTGCATAATGGGGGGGGAGTCTCCCCCTCACCCCCTAACCGTGGATCGCCCTTGCGGACGTTCCACGGTAACTTGCATGATGGGGGGAGTCCCCCCTCACCCCCCAACCGTGGATCGCCCTTGCGGACGTTCCACGGTAACTTGCATGATGGGGGGAGTCCCCCCTCACCCCCCAACCGTGGAACTCCCTTGCGGGAGTCCCACGGTAAAAATATTTTCGGGATTTGTCGAAAAATGGTATTTCCTGGTTGCATCCGTGCCCTTTCCATCCCATATAATTCCCAATGCATGAGGGTGATCCCGATACAAACCGATCCGCTTCTCCATTGACAGGCGTAAACCATGGCCGACGACGCATCCCAGAACGATGATCCCAACTTCCCATCCTCTGCCGCAGTGGATGCGGTACAGTCGCCGCTGGAAGAGATCGTTGCCCAGAAATCGGAGGGCAAAGGGGACTCTCCACCGCCTGCCCGCGTAGAGGATCTGCTGCCTGCGGAACTGGTCATTTATCCCTTGGGGGGACGCCCGTTCTTTCCCGGCATGCTCACCCCGATTCAGGTGGAAGGCTCGCCCTATTACGACACCATCAAATATGCCCTGAATTCGCCGGGCAAGATGTTCGGTATCGTGCTGAGTCATGCCGAGGATGGAGACGAGGTGTTCGAGTCGGGCCAGTTGTATCGTTATGGCGCGGTGGCCCGCATCATGGAAGCGGCCATCAACGACGAAGACAAGCAGATCAAACTCCTCGCCGAGGGCATCTCCCGGTTCGAAATCGTGGAGATTGTCAAAGCAGGCCCGCCGATTGTCGCGCGGGTGATCCATCACGACAAACTCTCCCTCAATCTCGATCTGGATGCGCTCAAGCCTTACACCATGGCGGTGATCAGCGTCTTGAAGGAGATTCTGAAGTTCGATTCCCTCTACCAGGAACAGGTTAAGATGTTCCTGTCGCGACACAATTTCGGCGAACCGGATCGACTGGCCGATTTCGTCGCCTCCATGACCAGCTCCAAGCGCGAGGAGTTGCAGGAGGTGCTGGAGACCCTCAACATCCGCGAACGGCTGGAAAAGGTGCTGGCTCTTTTGAAAAAAGAGCTGGAAATGGTGAAGCTGCAAGACAAGATTTCCCGTCAGGTGGAAGAGGGCATCTCGAAGAATCAGCGTCAGTTTTTCCTGCGGGAGCAGTTGAAGGAGATCCAGAAGGAACTGGGCATCACCAAAGACGACCGCACCGCCGACATGGAGCGGTTCCGGGATCGCGTGGCCAAACTGACCTTGAGCGATGAACCCAGAAAGCGGATCGAAGAGGAGCTGGACAAGCTGTCGATCCTGGAGACCGGCTCTTCGGAATACGGCGTGACCCGCAACTATGTGGATTGGTTGACCAGTCTGCCCTGGGGGGTGCATACCAAGGACAAACTCGATATCGCCCGTGCCCGGCAGGTGCTCAACAAGGATCACGACGCCTTGAGCGATGTCAAGGAGCGCATCCTGGAATTCCTGGCAGTGGGCAAACTGAAAGGGGAGATCGGCGGTTCGATCATTTTGCTGGTCGGTCCGCCTGGTGTGGGCAAAACGTCGATCGGGCGTTCGGTGGCGCGGGCCGTGGGACGGAAATTTTTCCGGTTTTCGGTGGGCGGCATGCGCGACGAGGCCGAAATCAAGGGCCATCGTCGTACCTATGTCGGCGCCATGCCCGGGAAAATGATTCAGGCGTTGCGTCGCACCGAGGCGGCCAATCCCATCATCATGCTCGACGAGGTGGACAAGATCGGGGCCAGCTATCACGGCGACCCGGCTTCGGCTTTGCTGGAGGTGCTGGACCCGGAACAGAACAGCGAATTTCTGGATCATTACCTGGATGTGCGGTTCGATCTTTCCAAGATTCTGTTCATCTGCACGGCCAACCAACTGGATACCATCCCCCAACCGCTGCTGGACCGGATGGAGGTGATCCGGCTCTCCGGTTACATCACCGAAGAGAAGATGAAAATCGCCCGCAATCATCTGATTCCCAAACAGTACGAAAAGAACGGCATGCAGTACGGCCAGTTGCGCATCAGCAACGACGCGGTGCGGGTGATCGTGGATGGCTATGCCCGCGAGGCTGGGGTGCGTCGTCTGGAACAGAAAATTGCCGCCATTGTCCGCAAGGCGGCGGTGAAAATTCTGGAAGAGAACGCCCCGATTCCGATTCGCGTGGGCAAGGATCAGGTGGAAACCTTTCTGGGCAAACCGGGTTTCCGCGACGAGCAGCCTTTTCACGGGATTGGCGTGGTGACCGGATTGGCCTGGACCGCCATGGGCGGGGCCACTCTGGATGTGGAGGCGATCACCCCCGGCGGGGAGAAACCCGGTCTGACCCTGACCGGCGCCTTGGGCGACGTGATGAAGGAATCCGCCCACATCGCCTTGAGCTACATCACCGCCCACGCGGCCCAGTTGGGCGCCGATGCCAAGATTCTGACCCATCATCCGATCCATCTGCACGTTCCCGAAGGGGCCACCCCCAAGGATGGCCCCTCGGCAGGCATCACCATGGCGACCGCCTTGTTGTCTCTGGCCAAGAACCAGCCGATCAACCGGCGACTGGCCATGACCGGAGAGATCACCCTGACCGGTCAGGTGCTGGCTGTGGGGGGGATTCGCGAAAAGGTGATCGCGGCGCGGCGCGTCGGCATTCGGGAATTGATCGTGCCCGAAGCCTGCCGCAAGAGTTATGAAGAGGTGCCGGATCATATCCGCGAGGGTTTCACGGTTCATTTTGTACGGAAATATCCTCAGGTGGCGCACCTGGTTTTCGATTCCTGACCCATGCCCGCTGCTCCATTCCTTGCCGCGCCAGCCCTGAACCTGTAAGCTTGATTGGAGGTAATTCATCAGGCATGGATTTGGATGGGAATGGAGCACACACCAGAGGTGGATATCAACGGCCAAATGGAGCGGGCCATCCGGTTGGGGATTCAGGCCCATCTGGCCTTTCGCAAACATTCCGAGGCGCGCATCAACGCCATCCGCGACGGCTCCTGGCTGGAGACCACCTCGCAGTCGGTATTGTTTCGACTTCAGGCCGAATACGACAGCCAGCAGGAGGAGTACCGCAAGGCGCTCCACGCCCTGCGCGAGGCTGCGCCGGAGGATTACGGCACCCTGCTCAAGGAGATCGCCCAACAGATCCGGGAAGAGGTCAGTCAGGCGCCGATTGTCCCGTTGGCGTGACGCGGGTGATCATCGATGGTATCGGTTGTGAGCACACAGGGAGCGGCCAGCATGTATTTTGCGATCATTGGTGAGGATGTTGCGGATTCTCTGTCCTTGCGTCTCGGGGTGCGGCCAGCGCATGTGGCGCGTCTGGAAGCCTTGCGGGATGCCGGTCGGTTGTTGCTTGCCGGTCCTTTTCCGGCAGACGAGGGGGAGAATGGCCAGCAGGGTTTCACCGGCAGTCTGATCGTGGCCGATTTCGCCTCTCTGGCCGAATGTCAGGCCTGGGCCGAGGCCGATCCCTATGTGCAGGCCGGGGTGTATGCCCGGGTGGTCATCAAACCCTTCAAGAAGGTGCTGCCATAGCGCGGGATGCCGGGGGAGAGGGGGTGTCGGATGCGGGGCCTTCAGATTCGTCCATCCAGCAGCGCCATGAGCTTTTGCAGGCAGGCTTCCACCGATTCGTTCTCGGTATCGAGCACCATGTCAGGGGATTCGGGGGGTTCGTAAGGGGATGAGATGCCGGTGAACTCCGGAACCAGGCCGTTTCTGGCCAGGCGATACAATCCCTTCACATCCCGTTGTTCGCAAGTTTCCAGAGAGCATTGACAATAGATCTCCAGAAAATCCCCGGCAGGCATCAGTTCGCGTACCCGGTTCCGATCTGCCCGAAAGGGGGAAATGAGACCGCACAGCACGATCAGACCGGCGTTGAGCATCAGTTGTGATACTTCGCCGACGCGCCGGATGTTTTCTGATCGATCCTGACACGAGAAACCCAGATCACCACACAAACCATGACGGATATTGTCGCCATCCAGGGAGCAGGTATGTTTCCCGGCAGCGTGCAGACGTTGTTCCAGGGTATGGATCAGGGTGGATTTGCCGGATCCTGACAGTCCGGTAAACCAGAGGACGAGACTGCGGTGACCGTTCAGTCGTTCGTGCTCGGCACGGGAAACGGGCGGCTCCGGTCGGATTGGAAGTGGTCGAATGATTTGATTCATGATGAGGCTGTATTGATTTTGGCGTCGAGGTGATGTCAACCGACTGACAAGGCCATGGTTCAGGTACAATTGTATCCGTTTTCCGGTCACACCGCAACCACAAGGTGACATCGTTGAGTGTGCATTGCGGACTGTTTCAGGATGGCAACGACAGGTTGCATGATTTGAAGTGCATCAATGGGCTGATCAGGCTGTGTTCCATCTCGACGGTGGTGCACAACCCCAATGGGGTCCAGAGTGGCTGGTCGCCTTGCAGGCTTTCCAGGAAGGAGAGGGTCAGGTCATAGATGCCCCAATTGCCCCGTTCCCGGGGGCCGGCGACATTCAGGATCCGGATGCATTCTTCGTACAACCAACGGCGGATTTCATCCAGGTTGACTTCCCGATGGATCGGGATCAGGCGATGGGGTTTTCTCATGGAGCGGGCCAACTGGGCGGTGAGCAGAGTGCCTCCGGTCAGTTGACCGCGATGGAAAATCAGGGCGCCATCGCAATCCCGCATATTCCAGAGGGTTCTTTGGCGATAATCCGGTTTCGGGGTTTCTTGCAGCGGATAATACATCTCGATGGGGCCATCGTCGGCCCTGCGCCCTTTGGGGCACCAACCACCTGCGGGAATGTCGTTGGAGCGTGCAAAATCCAACGCTGCCCGATCTACCCCGGTCTGACCACCTGAAATAATCTTGTCAAACATAGCGTCCTCATCCTGGATGGAAAAATTCTCCAGAGCATGCATCAACCTCAAACTTTTTTCAAGTCCGTCTGTGCTGGCCCTGGTCGTTTTTTTGGTGTATCATGTTGCGCTTGGTTGCTTTCCCAAAAAAAACTTGCCGGAGATCCGCATCATGGACATATTGAGCGACGATGAACTTATCGCCGAATTGAAGAAACGGTTCGACCAGACCAAACAGGCGCTGTATGATGTCAAGATGATCAGTAAAAAACTGGAGGATGTCAACCATAAACTTCAGTTGTCCGAACAAGTCAAAAGCAATTTCGTTTCTCATATGAAGAACGAAATAAACAATCCATTATCCTGCATTTTGGGTCTTTCTCAACAATTAGTATCGTCCAGTCACGATCCGGACATGGTGTCCGGTGCCGCCTCCCTGATCCACAACGAAGCCTTCAGCCTGGATTTCCAGTTGCGCAACATCTTTGCGGCTGCCGAACTCGAATCCGGTGATACCGCGCTTCAGGTCTCGATGGTGGAGATCAATACCCTGATTGCCAGTACCCTGGAATCGTTTCAGCACCTGATCCAGGACAAACGGCTCACGGTCGATTTCGCCCCCCACGGGGATGAACGGGGACGCCTGCTTTTCAAGACCGATGCCGAGCGGTTGGGACTGGTGTTCTCCAACCTGATTTCCAATGCCATTGAGTTCAACAAGGATGAAGGCATCATCACCATTCGCGCCGAAGTGCTCGATGACCTGCTCACAATTACCGTGGCCGATACCGGGATCGGGATCGACATGTCGCAACTGCATCGCCTCTTCGATCGTTTTGTCCAGGGAGAATCGGGCATGCGCAAGAGCCACAAGGGGCATGGATTGGGGCTTTCGATCACCCAGGCGGTGCTGGACCTGATGCAAGGATCGGTTTCGGTCAACTCTCCGGAAGGGCAGGGGGCCACTTTCACCATTTCGATTCCGGAACTCTCTTCGGATGCCGAGGCCGATGCCTTTTCGGTCGATGGCAACGAATTTCTGTTCGGGGACGACGATGGAGTCGAGGCGTTCTGATCCATGACCACCGGCAGCGATCCTTCCAAGCCCTTCCTGATGCCCGGCGCTCTTTTTGCGCAGAACGGGGTGTATGTCATCACCACGGTTCTGGGTTCCTGCATCGCGGTCTGCCTGTGGGACCGCATGCGCAAAGAGGGCGGCATGAACCATTACAAATTGCCTTTGTGGAACGGCGATGGCTTGCCTTCGCCCAAATATGGCAACATTGCCATTGCCAAGCTGATCGAACGCATGGACGAGATGGGTTGTTTGCGTCGCAACATCGTGGCCAAGGTGTTCGGAGGCGGGGCGGTGATCAAAAGCACCTCCGGACTGCTCAACGTCGGCGAGCGCAATATCGAGGTGGCGGTGGACTACCTGGCGCGGGAGAATATTCCCATCGTCGCTTCGGATATGGGGGGGGACTACAGCCGCAAAATCATCTTCAATACCGAAGAGGGGACCATCATGATGAAAAAGGCGGCGCCGAGCTGATTGCTGTCAGGGCGGTCAGGGGGTCCGCCGCAGCGCCTCGGGGATCGATTGTCCCAGATCCTGGCGCGTCGCCAGATGGCCGGTGAGCACCACCAGCGCGGTCCCGCCGATCAGGGCAGCCAAGGTGGTCAGCGGCAGCCATTCCGGAGCATCCTCGAACAAGACCTCCATCACCCCGGCATTCACCCCCTGACCTGCCAGCACGCCGGCCAGGGCGGCGATCAGGCCGATCAGCAGGAATTCCACCCCAGCCCGTTTGAGCAAATCCTGGCGCACGGCCCCGAGCAGTCGATGAATGGCTGCCTCACGGGCGCGACGACGACGGAGCAGGGAGACGGTCACCGCCAGTGCCGTCAGTCCCGAAGCCGCAGCCATGGCCCCGGCAAAGCGTACCGAGGCGATCAACCTGTCCAGCATCTCCCTGGCCCGTTGCAGCACCTCGCGGGCGGCAATCAGGGAGACATTGGGAAAGGCGTTCACCACAGCGGTCCGGAACGCCTCTTCCCGCTCCGGGGCGACCATGGCGCTGGCCAGGTTGGAAAAAGGCGCTCCGGCCAGCACGCCGGGGGAGAAGACGACGAAGAAATTCAATCCCATGTCGGACCAGCGCAATTCGCGGATGCTGGTGATCGGCGCGGTGACGGTCTCTCCCAGGATATCGAAGGAGAGGGTGTCGCCCAGGTCGAGTCCCAAGGCTTTGGCCATTTCCCGCTCCACGCTCGCCTCGCGGGCTTGCGGATCCTGCCACCATTGCCCGGCGGTCAGATGGTTGCCGGGGGGGAGGGTCTGGGCCCAGGTCATGACGTAATCCCGTTGGAAGCGCCATGCCTGGGGGTGGGTCTGCACCATTTCCGGGGTGACGGCCACGCCCTTGAGCGCCTGGAGTCGTCCCCGCACCACCGGCGTGACCCGCAGATCATCCCCGGTCAAGGCGAACCGGCTGGCCAGTTGGCGCAGAGGGGCCTCCTGATCGGGTTGGAGATCGATCAGGAAAAAACCGGGCATGCGTGTTGGCAGTCGTGCGACCATTTGATGATCCAGGTTCTGTTCCACCAGGAGGATGGCGCAGAGTACGCCGATGCCGAGTCCCACGGCAAAGATGGCGTGCGAGGTGCCGGAGTCCGGGGCGGTGAGGGCGCGCACCGCCAGACGCCAGGTGGGGGAGGCGGGATGCCACCGGCGCAAGGCGGCCACTCCTCCTTTGGCCAGCAGTCCGAGCAGGGCAAAACCGGCTATCAGACCGGTGCAGAAGAGCAAGCCGCTTTTCCAGCCTGCCTGAAGACCCAGCAGGAAGGTCAGCAGAAGCGTCACACCCAGCGGAATTCCCCAGCGCCACGGCCAGGCCAGCAGTCCGCTGCCTCCTTCCCAGGCAATGGCCCGAAAGAGGGTGGCCGGGGAGACCTGTCGGGTACTCCACAGCGCGCCAAGCGAGAAAAACACCCCGAGTCCGCTGCCCGCTCCGGCGCCGATCAGAAAAAGAGAGAGCAGCCAGGGCATCTGTCCGGAGGAGGCGCCGCCGATCAGCCAGGGCAGGCTGGTGCCAAGGGCCGATCCGGCCACGGCTCCCGGCACGGCCATGATCAGCATGCGGGTCAGCAGGATCGCCATCACGGTGCCGTGGCTTGCGCCCAATGATTTGAGAATGGCGATCTGGGTACGGTTTTCACGGGCATGGGCCGCCATGGCGTCGCTGATCGCCTGGGTTGCGGTCAGCAGGGTCAGCAGGGTCAGAAAGTGCAGAAAAATGGTGAAGCGGTCGATGAAACGGCGGGCCGAAGGTTGTCCTTCAGCCGGGGTCAGCACCCGGATGCCCAGGCCGAGGGTCGTCTGTTCCAGGGTTTTGGCCAGGGTTGCCGGATCTTCTCCCGCAGGCAGGCGGATCAGGGCCACATATTGGATGCGACTGCCGAAACCCAGCAGGCCGGTCTCCTGGGCGCGGGCTTTGGGGATGATCAGGCGTGGTCCCCAGCGGAAAAAGCGCAGTACCCGGTCCGGTTCCCGTACCAGCGTGTCGGCGGCGTGAAAACGGGCCTGGCCAAGCTGAAACCAGGCGTCGGGCGTGATGCCGAGCCGGTCGAAAAGGGCAGGTTCGAGAATCGCCCCGTCGTTTTGCAGGGCGGCTTGGGCGGAGCGTCCGGATCGCAGATCGATTGTGCCTCGCAGGGGGTGTTCCGGAGCGGCGGCCAACACTTCGACCAGCACGGTGCGTTCGGAATCGGGCAGCCGCACCATCGCGGTGAACTCCAGATTTTCCGCCACCTGCCAGTCGGGACGGCGCAGCAGGGATTGAATCGACTCCGGGAATGGTGTGGCCGATTCCAGACGGAGGTCAGCCGCCAGCATGCTGCGGGTTTCCAGGTCAATCCCGGTACGCAGAATATGGGCGGTGGCGGCCATGCCGGTGGCCAGGGCCACGATCAGCAGGATTGCCAGGCCAAGGAGCAGAAAATCCCGACGTGCTCCGCGCATCCCGCGCAATGCAATGATCCAGATGGTTTTTTTCATAAAAAAATCCGCCTCTTTTCCCATGTGATGCCATGATTTTTTCCTGGATGCCCGATTCTTGAATTTTGCCGCTTGACGTTTCCCACGTCACGGATTATAAATCACCCCCAGTTCCACCGTATGCGCTCGTAGCTCAGCCCGGATAGAGCAATTGGCTACGAACCAATAGGCCGGAGGTTCGAATCCTTCCGAGCGCGCCAAAAGAAATCAGGAACTTACGCCAACCGATGAGGTTGGCGTTTTTTTTTGGGGGGTAACGCGGGGGTCACTTTGTGTAGCGCGCCAGGCAGAATGAGAAACCGCGCCAAGCTGATCTTGTTGCATTCCTGGCAAGGACAGCCTTGCGCCCACGACAGCACGGATTTCCCCGACAACCCTTTTATGGATGGGCATGCAGGGATTCTGAAAATCCCCAGGCGGGAGGGGGGTGGTGTTTTCTCAATCTACAGTCTGCATCTGTAGAGGGCGTTACCTGTAACGCTCTTGACCAAAGATCAAAACTGATCGATAGTGTATCAGCCCATGAACGGACACGCTGTCATGGCCAAGGGGAGAGTCGGGAGAGTCGGCAGGATTGCATGGGCAGGTGGGGCGGTTGGAACGAGATACAGCAAGAAATTTTGTTGGTGCTTTTGTTGGTATGCTTTCAGGCGGCGAATGTAATTTTTTTTCTAAAACAGTTAAACTGCAACCAGTTCGGGATGATGAGTTTTTGGCTCAAAGGCGTCGCCTGCGGCAAAGCGCGCCAAAATCCAGAGTCCCAAGGGCTTCGTCCCTGGACCCCACTGACAAGTTACATATCCCGAAATGGGCGCGGTTTGGTTGCGCATCTTTTTCGACTCCCTTGTCGGGCACCAGACCTCCATTGGCTCATGACCTTTGTGCCTGCCTCCAAGGCCGATTCCACCGAATGGGGAGGGGATGAAAGATCGGTTGTTCACGGCCCTGCCGTCTCTCCTTTGGACCCTGCTGCTCGCTGCATCTTTGGCGTGGAACCTCTTGATCCTTGTGCGTGATCAGGAGGCCCAGATCATCGCTTTTGCCCGCTCCTTCAGCGAACAACTCCTTGCCACCCATCTTTGGAATGCCCGCCAGGGCGGGGTCTATGTGCCGATCACGGCAGAAATGCAACCCAATCCCTACCTGGACCATTCAGACCGTGAGCTGGTCACCAATCGTGGGGTCCGTCTCACCCTGATCCCGCCGACCCAGATGTCCCGACAAATCGCAGACATCGTTCGGTCCGATCAGAAGGTGAGCCATCATTTTACCGCACTGCATCCCATTCGTCCGGCCAACACCCCGGATGGCTGGGAGAGGCGTACCCTGCTGTCGTTTGTCCATCCAGAGGATGAACGGCTCGAACTGTTGCCGGACTCTTCGAATTTTCGTTACATGCGGCCTCTGGTCGCCCATGACTCCTGCCTGAAATGTCATGCCAGCGAGAAGCGGGACGCGGGTGAGATGCTCGGCGGGCTGGCGTTGACCATTCCGGGTTGGGGCGCGATTTCATCCCTGCGGACCGCCCGTTTGACCTGGGGCCTCTATCATGGCGTGGTCTGGGTCTTGGGTCTGGCAGTGTTTTTCTATTTCCGCAAATACCGCGACCGGCAGATCCATTTGCTCGAATACAGCCGCCAGGCCTTGCTGCTGGAGAAAAGTTCCGCCGAAACCGCCACCCGCGAAAAAAGCGAACTGCTCGGGCAACTGTTGCAAAAATCGACCAAACTGGCCAAACAGAACAAGGAACTGGAACTCCTGGGCCAGATTCGCGCGGTCACCAACCGTCTGCTCATCGATGCCCTGGAGCCACTCTCCCTCATGGAGCATCTGGAAGAGGCGATGTTTCTCATCACCTCCACGCCCTGGTTCGGCATTCAGCCCCGAGGCTCGATTTTTCTGTTGGACGAGGCCAACAATGAATTGATCCTGGCGGTCCATCACAAGCTTTCGGATCCTCTGCTCACGCTTTGCGCCCGGGTGCCGATCGGCCACTGTCTGTGCGGGCAGGCGGCCCAGTCCCGTCAGGTGATTTTCACCAGTCATGTGGACGAGCGCCATGCCACCCGCTTCGACGGCATGGAGGAGCATGGCCATTACTGTCTGCCCATCCTCACCGGAGAGCGGCTGCTCGGGGTGTTGAATCTTTATGTGGGACACAACCATCATCCCACCTCCGAAGAGGCCAATTTTCTGCGTGCGGTCACCAGCACTCTGGCCGGGATCATCGTCCGGGCCGAACAGGACGAACAACTGGCCGAGGCCAAACGTCGCGCCGAAGAGGGCACCCGTGCCAAAAGTGCCTTTTTGGCCAACATGAGCCATGAAATCCGCACGCCCATCAACGCCATTCTTGGCCTGGGCCATCTGCTGGAGCAGACCTCCCTGTCCGGGCAACAACTGGATTATCTGCGCAAGATCCGTTTTTCCTCCCAGTCGCTGTTGAACATCATCAACGATATCCTTGACTTCTCCAAGATCGAGGCGGGCAAGCTCGCCCTGGAGTCGGTGCCGTTTCAATTGGAAGAGATTCTGGGACATGTGATCGGGCTGGTGGAACACAAGGCGCGGGAAAAGGGGCTGGAGATTCTGCTTTCCATGCCGCACGATCTGCCGCGCGCCTTGCAGGGCGATCCTTTGCGTCTTGGGCAGGTTCTGACCAATCTGATCGGCAATGCGGTCAAGTTTACCGAATCCGGGGAGATTGTGGTCCGGGTGCAGCCTTATTATCATTCCGAGAGTTTTGTGGTGCACTGTTTTTCGGTCCAGGATACCGGCATCGGTCTGACTCCGGACGAGCTGTCACGGCTGTTTCAGGCCTTCAGTCAGGCGGATCTGTCCACCACCCGTCGTTTTGGCGGCACCGGATTGGGATTGGCCATCTGTCGTCAACTGGTGCGCATGATGGGTGGCAGGATCTGGGTCGAGAGTCAGCCGAATCAGGGCAGTCTGTTTGCGTTCACGGCGGCTTTCTGGCGTCAGGAGGAGGGGGCCGCTGCCGTGCAACGGCAACCGCTGGAGCCATTGACCGTCGTACCGAAACGTCCGCTGGAAAAGGTGCGGGGTGCCCGGATTCTGGTGGTCGAGGACAATGAAATCAACCAGCAGGTCGCCATGGAGATTCTCCAGCAGATGGGGCTGGTGGTGACGGTGGTCGGGGATGGCCGGGCGGCGATCGCTGCGGTGGAACAGGCCGATCCTCCCTTCGCGGCGGTTTTCATGGATGTGCAGATGCCGATCATGGATGGGTATCAGGCCACCCGTGCCATTCGCGCCTTGCCCATCGGCCAGGCGTTGCCGGTGGTCGCCATGACTGCCAATGCCATGTCCGGCGACCGGGAGCGCAGTCTGGCCGAGGGGATGAACGATCATCTGATCAAACCCATCGACGTGGAGCTGCTCAAGGCGTGCGTGTTGCGCTGGGTCGAGCCGGTAGAGTCAGCAGGAGAGGCGGGGGAGGAGCCATCGCCGGAAGAAGCGGTTCCGGTTGCTCCCGTCCAGCCGGAATCCGCGCTGCCGACCTCTGTGCCGGGGATCGATCTGGAGGAGGGATTGAAGCGGGTGGCGAACAATCGTGCGCTTTTCACCCGGTTGCTGGTCGATTTCTGTCGGAAATACGGGCGTTCCGGCACGATGTTGCGCGCAGCCCTGGCCCAGGGCGATACCGAAGGGGCGCGCCGTCTGTTGCATACGCTGGGTGGCATGGCGGGCAATCTTTCGGCCCGCGAACTCCACGCAACCATCCTCGCCCTGAGAAGCGTCGTCAAGCAGGAGTCGAACGATTCCATCGACGGGTTGCTGGATCGTTATGATCAACACTTGCGTATTGTGCGGGAATCGGCTTTTCTCCTGGAAGAGAGGTTGGCTGCGGAATCGCAGGCCCATGCAGAGAGGTCGCCGGACCCGTCGTTGATCGATCCGGCGGTACTCGCTCCTCTGCTCACTCAGATCATGCGTCAGCTGCGGGCCAACAATCTGGCGGCCAGACGCATGGTGCCGGCGATCCGCGAGGCGTTACCGGGCGCGCGTTTCGAGCGGGAGCTTGGCGAACTGGAGGCGTGTGTCCAACGACTTGATTTCACTGCCGCGCTTTTGCCTTTGGAGGCGATTGCCCGCGCATTCGCGTTAAATCTGGCCACAGGTGCAACCGATGAATACCAATCGTGATCGACCGCATGTGCTGGTCGTGGATGACGAACCGATCAACATCGAAGTGATGGACGAGATCTTGCGGCGGGATTATGTGGTGTTGTTTGCCACGCATGGCCGCATGGCGCTGGAGATGGCGATTGCGCAGGCGCCGGATCTGATTCTGCTCGACATCATGATGCCGGTGATGGACGGACACGAGGTGTGTCGTCGCCTGAAGGCTGATGACCGCACCCATGCGATTCCGGTGGTCTTCGTGACCGCGATGTGCAGCAAGGAGGATATTGTCGAAGGGTTGCGGCTGGGAGCCTATTATTATCTGACCAAGCCGGTGGATCCCCCGGCCATTCAGGCCGTGGTGGCCGCTGCGCTGCACGAATACGCGACCCATTGCGCGTTGCAGGCCGAAGTCAACAAGACGGCCAGCACTTTCGGCATGCTGGAGCTTTGCCGGTTCCGGTTTCGCACCATCGAGGAGGCGCGCGCGCTGGCCGTGCTGCTGGCCAAGGCCTGCCCGGAGCCGGAGAAACGGGTATTGGGTCTGACCGAACTGATGGTGAATGCGATTGAGCATGGCAATCTGGCGATCAGTTATCAGGAGAAGAGTGCCTTGCACAAACGGGGGGAGTGGGTCGCGGAGATCGAACGGCGTTTGACCCTGCCCGAGTATGCCCGACGCAGCGCCACGATCGAGTTCGAGCGCAGCGACGGGGAGATTCGTTTCAAGATCAGCGATCAGGGGCAGGGCTTCGACTGGCGTTCCTTCATGAAGATCGATCCGGAGCGCGCTTTCGACTCCCATGGACGGGGCATTGCCATGGCCAACATGTTCAGTTTCGATGAGGTGCGTTATCTGGGGCGTGGCAACGAAGTGATGGCCAGGCTCCAGCTTGATCCGGCGCTCGGGGCGTGCGGATCACCCCTTGCGTGAACTGGTGACGCCGCAAAAGACCAATCTGGGCATGACCGTGGAGCCGATGACATCCACCCGGATGCGGGCCAGGGAGGCATAGGGCACGGTGATGCGCGACAGATGTTCGAGCGGGGTGAGCAGCACCAGACTGAGCAGCACGCGGATCACCCCGCCATGGGCGACCAGCAGGATGCGGTCTCCATTGGCCTCGGCGATCAACTGGCCCCAGAAGGTTTGCAGCCGGGTTCGCACCTCTCGCAGCGGTTCACCGCCCGGTGGGGGATTTTCCAGGGGATTTTTCCAGAAACGGGTGAGTTGCTCCGGGTCTTCGGCCATGATTTCGGCAGAGGTTTTGCCTTCCCACGCGCCGAAGCTCATCTCCCGCAGGGCGGGATGGATCGTGGTCGGAACCGCGAGTTTCTGGCCCAGGGTGGTGGCGAATTCGGCGCAGCGGCGCAGGGGGGAGGCGCAGATCCGGTCCCAGGGGCCATGATCCCGGGTGGCGGCCCACATGGCCTCCCATCCTTCCGGGGCCAGGGGATCGTCGAGGGTGCCGCGATACTTGACTCCGCCCACGGGCGCGCCGTGGCGGAGCAGATCGATGACCAGGCCGGTTTCGCCGGAACGGTTTTTGTAGTCGGGTGGAATCATGGGTCGGGCGGTGTCGTCTTGAGGAGCGAGCAGGCCGTGCGTATCAGAGGCAGCGCGGCCAGGGCGCCGGTTCCTTCACCCAGACGCAGGTCCAGGTTGAGGAGCGGGCGGGTGTCGAGACTGCGGAAGATGGCGTATTGACCGGGTTCGGCAGCGCGATGTCCGAAGATCAGCCAGGGTTTGAGCGGCGGATGGAGGGTGATGGCCACCAGGGCGGAGACCGAGGCGCAGAATCCATCCACGATGGCGGTCAGGCCGAGTTGACCGCAGGTGACATAGGCGCCGCACAAGGCGGCGGTTTCAAAGCCTCCCAGACGGCGCATCACATCCAGCGGCGTCGAGAAAAAGCGTTGATGGTGATCCACCGCGTTCTGCATCACCTTGGCCTTGATGGCCAGAGTTTCGGGCGGGATGCCGGAGCCTGGCCCGGCAATGGTTTCCGGCGGGATGCCCAGCAGCGCGCAGGTGACGGCGCCGGCCGAGGTGGTTTTGCCCGCGCCCACCTCGCCGCCGATGAAGAGGCGGCAACCGGCCCGGACGGCCCGTTCCACGGCCTCGCGGCCTGCGGTCAGGGCGGCGGTGAGTTGGTGTTCGCTCATGGCCGGGGTGGTGCGGAAATCCGTGGTGCCGTGTTCGATTCGTTGGCGGATCAGGCCGGGCAACGGGCCGGGGTCGTGGACCAGCCCCAGATCGACCACTTCGTACCGCACGCCGAGGGTACGCGCCATGATGGCGCTGGCGCTGGTGCCATGCAGGCAGTTGCGCAGCCATCCTGGCGTGGAGTCCACCGACATGCCGGCCACGCCGGCATTGGCCACGCCGTGATCGGCGAAAAAGAGGGTGATCTGACTGGGATCGGCGTCGGGATCGGCGCGATGTTGCATGCCGGCCAGGCGGGCGGCCAGATCTTCCAGGGTGCCCAGGGCGCCAGGAGGTCCGGAAAGTCGGGCAAAATGGTCGCGGGCCGTCTGCGCCATGGCGTCGGAAATCGGTTTGATCGGTTGGTGCAGCCAGGAGGTGGTCACAAAAGAAACTCCAGCAGTCCGCTTGCTATCATGATGAATGGGATCCTTGTCAGCATATGTTACCGTCATGCGCGACAAAAGGCCAGACAAGGTGCGAAGGGTGATTTTTTTTCAGGGTGCGCTCGGTCGGTTGCCATGGGTGGTGGCAAACGGGTAAACTGAATGGATCGTTGATCGTCCATGAACCGCGCGAGGGAGTCGCCATGCGGGAGATTGTTGTCGGACTCGTGACCCAAGGGCTGGAACGGCTGGCCGGGGAGGGGCTGTTGCCCGGTGAATTGGCTACGGCCTTTGCGCAGCGCAGCGCGGATTTCAAGGTGGAGCGTCCGCGTGAGAAGTCCCATGGGGACTTTTCCACCAATGCGGCTCTGGTGCTGGCCCGCATGGTCGGGATGAAACCCAGGGATTTGGCCCAGCGGCTGCTGGCGGCCATGCCCGGAGGGGAGGATGTCGGGGTGCGCTGCGAGATCGCCGGTCCGGGATTCATCAATTTTCATTTCTCCGAGGATCGGCTGCGTGGCCTGATCCCGGAAATCCGGCAGCGTGGTGCGGACTATGGCCGTTCCCGGGTGGGGGCGGGACAACGGGTGCTGGTGGAGTTTGTCTCGGCCAACCCCACAGGTCCGATGCATGTGGGGCATGGCCGGGGCGCGGTGACCGGCGATGTCATCGCCCGTCTGCTGGATGCCATCGGCTGCACGGTTGCGCGGGAATACTACATCAACGACGCCGGTGCCCAGATCGATGTGCTGGGTCGTTCGGTGTTGTATCGCTACCTGGAGTGTCTGGGGCGGGATGCCGTGGCGCCGGAGGATTATTATCCCGGCGAATATGTGATCGAAATCGCCCGCGCCCTGATCGAACGGGATGGCGAGGCGTGGTTGCCAGCCGCGGAATCCCTGCGTCAGGCGGTGCCGGGCGAATTGCCAAAACCGCCCGTCGGAGTGATCGACTTTGCCATCGAATGGGTGATGCGGGAGATTCGCACCGATCTGGAGGCGATGCACATCCATTTCGACTCGTGGTTTTCGGAGCGCACCCTGCACGCCGGCGGCGGCATCGAACGCGCTCTGGCCCATCTGTCGGCCCATGACTGGCTCTACGAGGGGGTGCTGGAGCCGCCCAAGGGACGGGAGGTGACGCCCGAAGAGGCGGATGGTCGCACCCATCTGCTGTTTCGTTCCACCCGGCTCGGGGATGATTCGGATCGCCCCCTGCTGAAGGCCGACGGCACGCCGACCTATTTCGCCGCAGACATCGCCTATCATTTCGACAAGGCGCGACGGGGTTTCACCCGGCTGGTGGATGTGTGGGGCGCGGATCATGGGGGCTATGTCAAGCGGGTCCAGGCCGCTCTGGAGGCGATGACCGGCGAAAAGGATCTGCTGGATGTGGTCTTGACCCAGATGGTCAATCTGACCCAGGGCGGCAAACAGGTGCGCATGTCCAAGCGGGCCGGCACCTTCGTCACCCTGCGCGATGTGCTGGACGAGACCGGCTCCGATGCGGTGCGCTACTGGTTTCTGATGCGCTCTTCGGGTGCGGGGCTGGATTTTGATCTTGATCTGGCCAAATCGAAAAGCAACGACAATCCGGTCTTTTATGTGCAGTATGCCCATGCGCGGGCCTGTTCGCTGGAGGTCAAGCTCAAGGAACGGGAGTTGCCCGAGGTGGCCGGGGATCTGGCCCGTCTCACCGCTGCGGAAGAGTTGGACCTGATCCGGCTGCTCGGCATGTTCCCGGAGATGGTCGAAGGAGCGGCCTTGAGTCGGGAGCCGCATCGGGTGACCTATTATCTGTCGGATCTGGCGGCGGCGTTTCATGGCTATTATAATAATTACCGCATTCTGGATGAGGATCCAGAGGTGCGTGGTGCCCGAATGGCTCTGGTCCGCGCGGCAGGGCGGGTGATCGCCAACGGGTTGTCTTTGTTGGGTGTGACTGCTCCGGTATCGATGTGAACCCTCGTTATCCCACATCCAAGCAGTTCCGGCGCCATCGCAGCCGGAATCTGGGTCGCCCCCTGATCGCATTGGGTGTGATGGCGGGCGTGGTGCTGTATTGGATTTTTTCCTCTTCGCCGACGCCGCCCCGCAAAGCCGAGGTGCCATCGGCGGCAGAGAGTCGCGCCCTGGAAGAGGAGATTGCCGCGCATCTCAAGACCACGCAACCGGCTCCTGGTGCTCCTGCCGCGGTTGTCGAACCGGCAACCCGTCCGGAGAAGGGGAGCGGTTCTGCCAGCGATGGACGCAAACTGGCGGTGATCGATCCTCCCTCCCTGACCGATCCCACGGGTCGGCTGGAGGCACCGGAGACGCCGGTGCCTGCGGAGAGCGTTGCGACCACCACGGTGCCTCCCGCGAAACATTTCACTCCGGTTGCGGCCCAGGCCAGGAAACCTGCGGAGAGTGCCAAAGGGAGTGAATCCGCCAAGGGGGGCGATTCCGGCAAAGCTGCGGCGGCTGCGTCCAAGGCGGGGGATGCGGGTCGCAAGTCGGCCCCGGAGTCGGCCCCGGCCCGTGCGGTCACGGCGGAAGCAGAGGCCAAACCGGCCAAGGAGCCGGAAGATCCGCCCATGCCTTCGGCCCCCAGAGAGTTGGCGCCCAAGGCCAAGCCACCCGATCTGGACATGACTTTTTACCGGGAACTGCCCAAGCGCAAGGTGATCGTGCCGTTGGAAGAGCCGGTGGAGGGGAGCGGGAAATCGGGCGCGACCCAGGCGGATGCGGCGCAACGTCCGGCGGCGACTGCGGAAAAGAGTGGGGCGCGCACAGGCAATTTTGTGGTGCAGTTGGCGGTGTTCAACGATTCCCAGCGCGCCGCGGCCATGGCTGGCGATCTCCAGAAGCGGGGCGTTCCGGCTCGTGTGGTCAGAAGCAAGGACGGCAATCTTTACCGGATTCGTCTGGGTCCGTTTCCCACCCACGCCGAGGCAACCCGCTCGGTGACCCAGTGGAAGCTTGGCGGCGGGACTACGTTGATTTTCCAGGATAATGAAGGGTAATTCCCCTGCCGGGTCATGTCGGAAATGGCTGCACGATCAATTTCGAGGTCAGCCCGGCGGGGGGAGTGTCCAGAAAATGGACCGCAATGCCGGTTGGCGTCAGACGGGCCACCTGGCAGGGCAGCACGTTACGCATGATCAAGGGCATGAGATGAAACAGCCCGATCTCCTCGATTTCAAGCTGGTTGGGCGGATAGCCGATCTCGAAATAGACCCCGGAGGCACTGACATTGACCGTGTTGCCAATGTAGGCCCGTCGGTTACTCAATTCCAGCAATACCCGCGTCATAACCTGGAAACGTTCTGCCCGGTTCGGCGCCATGGACCACATTCTCCGAGTGCGATGGACAATCATTTGTTAAGAGAATCGACCTGTCACGATAGGGGATTCCTGTTCGAAAATCCATCATAAAATTTGAATGGTTTGCAATTTTTTCCAGTTTAAGTCGCAGCCCTCCTGGAAAGGGCATTTTCCGGGCACGAACCGGTCATGGTGACATGATTGAAAGAAAAGAAGGGGTCTGGGGGGGGGGCTTCCCCCAGGATTTTGACTTTAAATAAAAAAATTTAAAGGTGTTTTGTTTGTAAAATAAGAATTTTAATGAAGAACAAATAATGCTTTCTATATTTCTTGTCATCTTTTTCATCTTAATCAAAGTGTGTATCGCATGATCATAGGAAAACACCATGCCGACTCTCTTTGCCGCACTGGAAAAACAGACCCTCAAGGTCAAGCTGGTCCTGGGGTTTACCAGTCTGTTGCTCATCGCGTTCGGCATCGGGCTGGAGAGCCTTTACAATCAGCGGATGCTCAACGAAACCATCCAGTTGATTTACAATCAGGAACTGCTTGGACTGGCCCGTGGCAAGGATGTTCAGCTTGACTATACCCTGATCGGTCGCACCTTGCGCCAGGCGATCATCGCCACCGATGCCGAAGGTCGCGAGTCCGCCCTGAAGCAATTGTCCAAGGCGCGTGAGCAGTTGCCTATCCATATCAATGAGCTGCGCGCGCGACTGGTCCGGGAGGAGACCCAGGTCCATCTGGCCAGTTTCGAAGAGGCTCTGGCCATCTACCTGCAACGGGTGGATGAGGCGCTCCAGTTGATGAACCGCGATCAGACCCCGGAGGCGCAGACCCTGGTGGCTTCGAAGCGGTTTCAGGAGATTGGCGTCGAGGCCACCCGTCGATTGGTCGAGGTGATCCGCATCAAGGAACAGGCCGCCAGGGAGATGGCCATGGAGGCCCAGCAGATCGCCGATCGCGCCTTGTGGCTTACGTCGCTGCTGGTGGGCAGCGGGTTGATGCTGGGCATGTTGTTCGGCGTGCTGGTCAGCCGGGCGATCCGTCAGCCCCTCGACCGGCTGCGCGCGGCGGTGGTGCAACTTTCGACCGGCAATCTGGACCATCCGGTCCCCCATGCCGAAGATCCGAATGAACTCGGGGAGTTGGCTCGCGCCATCACGGTGCTGCAAACCGGGGCGCGCCAGATGGAGACCCAGCGCTGGATCAAAACCCACAGCGCCACGGTTTCGGGTGATCTGCAAATGGCGGCCACCTTTTCCGAACTTTCCCAGAAATTTTTCTCCGGGGTGGCGCCGCTGATTCATCTGGGATATGGCGCGCTCTATCGCGTCGAAGAGGCGGAGCAACGGTTGTACCTGCTGGGAGGGTATGCCCATTTGGAGTTGGCCGATCCGCAACCGGAAATCGCTTTCGGAGCGGGACTGGTGGGGCAATGCGCTCTGGAAGGTCAGGCCATTCTGATTCACGATCCACCGGCCAGCTATCTCCGCATCCGTTCCACCCTGGCGGCGAGCGTACCGTGTACCATCGCCATTCTGCCCGTGCAGCGCAACAAGCGACTGCTGGCAGTGCTGGAACTGGCCACACTCGTCCCGCATGGTCAGGCTGCGCAGACCCTGCTCGACAATGTTCTGCCTTTTTTGGCGGTCAGTCTGGAGATTCTGGACCGCAGCAGACGCACCGGACACCTCTCCCCGCCAATCCCGACCGAAAAATGACTGCCTGCGTTCGGAATCACGCGCGTGTTCTCTTGAACTGGTGAAAAAAATAGGGCATTTTGAAGGGGTGGCCAGCCGTCTGATCCCGGAATGCCACTTGAGGGCAAAATTCCGCCGGTGGATTCTTCCACCATGCGGTTTCACTGCCTGCACAATTCAAACACGCACAGGTGCCACATGGATACGCAGTCCAATCGAGAACAACTGATCCGGTTTCTGGCCACCATCAAACGGCCAGACCTGCCCATGGAGAGCATCACGGACGACGACGGCTTGATCAAATCCGGTTTGATCGACTCCCTGGCCATGCTGGAAATCATCGCTTTCCTGGAATCACGCTTTGCCATCGACTTTTCCGAAACCGGCGTCGATCCCGTGGAACTCGAATCCATTCATAAAATTCTTGATCTGATCGACAGACATTCGAAATGATTCTGAAAGATTATTATCATAAGATTACCCAGTTTCACGAAAGCACACGCCTGCATGAATTTTCTGTTTCTCCGGCTGGAAACTTTTCTCTCTGGATTATTGTTTCGCTCGTTTTGTATGCCACGGAATACCTCTTTCTGGTCCCGCTGATGATTCTGACCCAGCGTTTCCCCAGCCACCGGGCCTGGATCATGGCCGTGGGAGGAGGGGGGTTGTTCCTCTTCAAGAAACTCAATCAATTGAATGTGGTGGATCCGTTTTGGTTCATGGTCGATGGGGTCTTGATTGTCGGATTACTTTATTCGTTTTTTTATATTGCGAAAGGATTCGCAAAACTGCCCAGGATGGTCCGCAACCATCCGCAGTTTTTTCTTCATGGCCTGCTCTGGCTGTGGATCCTGATCGTTCTGTTGTTTCCGGCCAATTTCCGTCGTGATCCATCCTGGGAGTTGGCTGCCAACCTGACCGTGTGTCTGGTCTTTTTCGCGTTTCTGATCTGGCGCATCGGTTTTCTGCTCTATTCCGGCAAACGGGGAACGATCAAACAAAACGGTTTTGTGGATCATCTGATCTACTGCCTGCCCTATCTGGGCGCCAGCCAGGTTCCCTATGGCAAGGGGCTGGATTATTTTTATTCCAAACGGGCCACCGAACGGCTCGACCTGGCCAAGGTGCAATTGTCCGGTCTCAAACTGCTGGTGCTGGCTTCGCTCTGGGAGGTCGCGCTCGACCTGCTCGACTGGGCCTTTTTCAGCACGGCCGTGGATGCCCAACCGCTGTTCAGGCTGCATCATATCAACGAGTTGATCCTGATCAGCACTTCGCAAATGCCGGGCGCGATCACGGTCTGGACCAGTCTGATCGTGGATATGGTCTACGAGACCACCCAACTGGCCATTACCGGTCATCTGATCATCGGATGTCTGCGGCTGTTTGGTTTCAATCTGTTCCGCAACACCTACAAACCGTTGCTTTCCAAGACCTTGATCGATTTCTGGAACCGGTATTATTTTTACTTCAAGGAATTGTTGGTTGATTTCTTCTTTTTTCCGGTCTATCTCTCCTTTTTCAAGCACCATCCGAAGTGGCGCATTTTTGCGGCCACCATGGCTTCGGCCTTTCTCGGGAACTTTTACTATCATTTGCTGCAAAATTTCGATCAATTGATCATTACCGGGAAGATGCCCTCTTTTGTGAAGTTTTCTTCCTATTTGTTTTATTGTTTTGTCCTTGGTATTGCCATTTTTGTCAGTATCCTGCGTGAGCAGAGTCAGCGCGGCAAACCGGCGGTCACCTGTTCGACGCTGGTCACGGCGCGCAAGATCGCCGGTGTCTGGATCTTTTTTGCCTTGTTGCGCATCTGGGATCACACCGATTCCGCCTTCATGCTCGATACCCGGTTTTTCTTTTCGCTGTTCGGCATCCAACTCTGATGGCCACCCCTTCCATTGCCCACGGATTCCACCACAGCGCCCGTGTCCAGGGCGACCGTCCCGCCTTGTTCATTGACAGTGCCAGTTATACTTATGCGCAACTGCTGGAACAGGTGTTGAAAATCGCCTCGGCCATCGACCGTCTCGATCCCGCGCCACACCATCCCACGGTGGGTCTGTTCGGCTATCGTTCGGTGACCGCCTATGCCGGAGTGCTGGGGATTCTCTATGCGGGCAAGGGGTATGTTCCCTTGAATCCCCATTTCCCGGTCGCGCGCAACCAGCACATCACCGATCTTTCCGGCGTGAAACTGCTGATTCTCGATGGCCGTTGCGCCACCGAAGAGGCGCGGGAGTTGCTGGCGCAGGTTGCCGACGGGTTGACCGTGTTGCTGCCCGATCATGAGACGCTTCCCGATTGGACCCAAACCTTGCCCCGGCATCGGTTTCATTCGCAAAGGGAGCTTTTCGCCCATCCTTCCCATCTGACGGCGCCCAAGGCGTCGGAACACACCATCGCCTATCTGCTGTTCACCTCGGGCAGCACCGGAGTGCCCAAGGGGGTGATGGTGACGCACGAAAACGTTCAGGCGTTTGTCACCGGCATGATGGCGCGTTATCAGCCCGGTCCCGAGGATCGTTTTTCCCAGCACAGCGACCTCACCTTTGATGCCTCGGTCTATGACCAGTTTGTCTGCTGGGCGGCTGGAGCGACGCTTTATCCGGTTCCGGAGGCGCAACGTATGGCGCCGGCCCGTTTCATCCAGGAACATGCCTTGACCTTCTGGGAATCGGTGCCTGCGGTGATCACCTTCATGCAAAAACTTTATCAACTGCGTCCAGGCTCTTTTCCCTCTTTGCGCTGGTGCGTGTTCGGCGGTGAACGGCTCACCGGCGAAGCGGCGCAATTGTGGCAGCGCGCTGCTCCGCATGCCACGATCGACAACAGCTATGGCCCGACCGAAGGGACCATCTGCGTGACCGGTTATCTTTGGCAGGCCGAGCGTTCGCCGGGCGAATGTCTCAACGGGATCGTTCCCATCGGGGAGCCTTATCCGGGACAAGCGGCGGCTTTGCTGGTCGATGGCGAACTGGTGATGGCGCAAGAGGGGCTCAAGGGGGAACTCTGTCTGGCCGGATCGCAGGTCACGCCCGGCTATTGGAACAATCCGGCGGAAACCGGGCGGCGTTATTTCCTGCGGGTGGATGCCTCCGGGAACAGCGAACGCTGGTACAAAACCGGGGATCTGGTGCTCTGGCAGGCCGGGGTGGGGTATCATCATCTGGACCGGGTGGACCGGCAGGTGAAGATCCGTGGGTATCGGGTGGAGTTGTCCGAGATCGAACACGTTTTGCGTCAGGCCGCCGGTTCCGATCAGGTGGCTGTGGTCGGCTGGCCCGTCTCTGGAGAAAACGTCACCAGTGTGGTTGGCTTCATCTGCGGTTCCAGGCAGAGCGATGAGGCGATTCTGGCCGAATGCGCGGGACGGTTGCCCCCTTACATGGTGCCCCGCCATCTGCAACGGCTGCCCCAACTGCCGCTCAACGCCAACGGGAAAACCGATTTGCGCACACTGGGCAGTCTGGTGGTCATTCCTGGCCAGCCATCCTGATTCTTTTTTGGTGTTAACCCGCGACCAGCCTGGAAAGTGCATTTTCTGGGTACGAACAGGTCATGGTGACATTATTGAAAGAAAAGAAGGGGTCTGGGGGAAGAATCCCCCAGATCCCCCTCTTTATTTTTCAAAAGTGTGCGACGACCGGATGGGGCGTGATCATAAGGAATCCTGGCAACGTGTCGGCTCATTTGATTCTCGGAGGAGCGCGTTCCGGCAAGAGCGCCCTGGCAACCCGTCTGGCAGAAGAGAGCGGTCTGCCCGTCGTGTTCATTGCCACGGCCCAGGCTCGGGATGCGGAGATGGCGGCACGGATCGCCCGTCATCAGGCCGAGCGTCCCAGTGGGTGGACGTTGATCGAAGAGCCGGTCGCCCTGGCGCAGGCTCTGACGACGCATGCGAATCCGCAACGGTTCGTGGTGGTGGATTGTCTCACCTTGTGGCTGGCCAATCTGCTGCTCGCTCCGGATCACGCCGCACGATTTGCGGACGAGCGGCATGCACTGCTGGAGACCGTGCCCCGCTTGTCCGGACCCGTGGTCCTGGTGAGCAATGAAACCGGTCTCGGGGTGATTCCCATGGGAGAGATCAACCGCCGTTTCGTGGATGAAAGTGGCTGGTTGCATCAAGATCTGGCCCGCTCATGCGATCGGGTGAGCTTGATGGTGGCCGGTCTTCCCCTGACCCTCAAAGGATCTGCCGCATGATGCCCTCCTGGTTGTCCGAATCCATTCCCGCACCATCGTCTGCCCGCATGGAGGAGGCGCGCAACCGTCAGGAACAACTGACCAAACCGCGTGGCTCCCTGGGCCGGCTGGAAGAGTTGGCGATTCGCCTGGCCGGATTGCAGGATCGGCCATTGCCGACCGTCGAACGGGTGCGCATTGTGGTCTTTGCGGCGGATCACGGGGTGACCGTGGCCGGGATTTCGCCGTATCCCCAATCCGTGACCGTGGAGATGATGCGCAATTTTTCCCGTGGCGGAGCCGCGATCAATGTCCTGGCGCGGGCGATTCAGGCCTCCCTGGAGGTGGTCGATGTGGGTGCGGTCACCGATCCCGGGATTCTGCCCGGTCTGCTCTCCCGACGGGTCGATGCCGGCACCCAGGATTTCCGCACCCAACCGGCCATGACGCCCGAAGGGCTGCGGGCAGCCTTGCGGGCTGGGGCCGAGGCGGCGCAACGGGCCGTCGCAGCCGGATGCGACCTGTTCATCGGGGGCGAGATGGGGATTGGCAATACCACCTCGGCGGCGGCTCTGGCCTGCGCCCTGACTCACAAGGCGCCATTCATCATCGCCGGTCCCGGAGCCGGGTTGGATCCGCAGGGGGTGGCGCGCAAGGTGGAGGTGATCGAGCAGGCCTTGATGTGTCATCAGCATGCCTTGAAAACCCCGATCGAGATTCTGACCGCTTTGGGTGGTTTTGAAATCGTCGCTCTGGTGGGCGCGTTGATCGCCGCCGCGCAGCGCCGTTTGCCGGTGCTTGTGGATGGTTTCATTGTCTCTGTGGCGGCCCTGGCGGCTGTCCGGATCCGGCCCGAGTTGGCGCCCTGGCTGATCTTTGCGCACGAATCCGCCGAACCCGGTCATCGGGTGGTGCTCGAAGCCATGCAGGCGGCGCCGTTGTTGCAGTTGGGCATGCGGCTCGGCGAGGCCAGCGGTGCGGCAGTGGCGGTTCCGTTGCTGCGTCTGGCCTGCACGCTGCATCGGGAGATGGCCACCTTCGCCGAGGCCGGCATCTCCGGCGCTTGAGTGGCCAGACTGTGTGGCGTTCCTGGCTGATCGCCCTGGGGCTGCTGACCCGGATTCCGGTTGTCTGGTCCGGTACGCCCGCAACCCCTTTGGAACTGGGGCGTTCGGTATTGTATTATCCTCTGGTGGGGCTGCTGATCGGCGGAGTGTTGGCCGGATTGGCGCAGCTTGCGGGGAGTGTGCCGGATGCGGGGGTGGCTGCGGCGTTGTTGTTGATCGCCTGGATCTGGCTGACCGGCGGCATGCATCTGGAGGGGTTGGCCGATACGGCGGATGGCTGGGTCGGAGGACTGGGGGATGCGACACGCGCGCTGGCCATTCTCAAGGATCCCCGGTGCGGCCCGTTCGGGGTGTTGGCCCTGGTGCTGATTGTGCTGCTCAAGTGGAACCTGTTGCGGTTTTTATTGTCCACTCAGGATTGGGTGTGGTTGCTGGTCGCTCCGCTTTTGGGCCGGGTGGGGATCGTGGCGCTTTTTCTGACCTTGCCTTATGTCCGACCGGGTGGCATGGGTACCGGAGCGGCGGCGGCGCTGCCTCGGGGATGGGGCGTGATGGTCTGCCTGCTGGCCGTGGGGTTGGCGTCAGTCGTGACTCCATGGTGGGTTGTGGTGGTGTGGGGCATGGTGTTGTGGCTGTTGCGGGCAGCGTGGTTGCGGCGTTTTGGCGGCGTCACCGGGGATATCTCCGGAGCCACCTGCGAGTTGCTCGAAACCGTGGTGATGACGGTGTGGTCTTTCTGAAGCAAGGAGCGGAGCGATCATGGCGCGATCCTGGAGAAGAGGGCTGCCATTTCTGGTCTGGTTGTCGCTGTTGCTGCCGTGGTGCGAGGCGCGCGCCTTTGATGCCGAAACCGCTTTGCAGCGTTATGTCATCGTCAATCTGGAGGTCGATCTCTCCGTGCTGTCCGATGCGGAGCGGCAGATGGTGCCGTTGCTGGGCGAGGCGGCGCGGGCCATGGAATCGGTCTTCTGGCGTCAGACCTTCGGAGAACCCGAAGCGCTGTTCTCCATGCCCTGGACCCCTGCGGTCCGCCAGTTGCTGGCCCTGCATTTCGGTCCCTGGGATCGCATGGAAAACAATCGGGCCTTTTTGCCAGGGATCGCGGCCAAGCCGGAAGGGGCCCGTTTTTATCCTGCGGATTTGACCCGTGAAGCCTTCGAGACCGCTGCCCTGGATCAACCCGCCTTGAAAAATCCCTATACCCTGGTGCGTCGCGATGCTGCGGGCGCGCTGGTGGCTGTACCCTATCATCAGGCGTTTGCTCCTTATCACACCCTGGCTGCCGACCGGTTGCGGCGTGCCGCCGATCTGACCACGGACGAGGCGCAGTCCCGTTATCTGGCGCGGCGTGCCGAGGCGTTGCTCACCGATCGTTATCATGAGAGTGATCGCGCCTGGATGGAGATGAAGGAAAACCGGCTCGATCTGATCATCGGTCCCATCGAAACCTATGAAGATGGGTTGATGGGGATCAAGGCGGCCCACGAGGCGTTGCTGTTGATCAAGGATCCGGTCTGGGAGCGTCGTCTGGCGCAACAGACCCGGCGTCTGACCGACTATCAGGCCCATCTGCCGGTTCCGGAAAACTATCGAGCCGAGACACCGGGCGGCGAGTCGAACCTTGGGGTGTATGACGTGGTGATGATGACCGGGGATGCCGCAGCCACCCGTCCGATTGCGATCAATCTGCCCAACGACGAGCAGGTGCAACTGGAAAAAGGCTCCCGGCGTTTGCAGTTGCGCAATGTGATGCGCGCCAAATTCGAGCGGATTCTGCTGCCCATGGCCAAGGTGCTGCTGGATCCGGGTCAATGGTGTCATGTCACCTTCGAGGCGCTGTTTGCCAATACCCTGTTTCACGAGGTGGCCCACGGTCTGGGGATCAAAAAGACGGTGCGCGGTGCGGCAGTCGGCGGCACGGTCAACGACGCCCTGAAAGAGGATGCCTGGATGATGGAAGAGGGCAAGGCCGATGCGCTTTCCCTGTGGCTGGGGGATCTGGATGCCGAATGGGAGGTGTGGTCCGCTTCGCCCGAGGGAATGACGCTTGCCGAGGAGAGTCGGTATGTGACCGAGTTCGCCTCGCTGTTTCGCGCCATCCGGTTTGGTCCCGGCAGTGCCCATGCGCGTGCCAATCTGATCCGTTTCAATTTTTTGCGCGAAGCCGGGGCGTTTGTCCGCAATGAACAGGGCCGCTATCATCTGAAAATGGAACGCATGCGGGCGGCGGTGCGTGAACTCTCCCGGCGGATTCTGATGCTGCAAGGCGATGGAGATCTGGAGGGGGTGCGGGCCTTGGAGAAACGGTATGGCCATCTTTCCGAGGAACTCCTGGCTGACCTGCGTCGTGTGGAAGCGGCGGGGGTGCCGGTGGATGTGGTGTTTCAGCCTGCACGCGGCTTGTGAAATGCCAGCAAACGACGCATTTCTGGGATGCTCGCGGTTTGATGCAGGTTGAAAAGGTCGATAAGTAGAGAAAGTGCAAGATGAATTCCATTTGGCCGAGCAGCGATGATGCGGTTTGAATGCGGTTTGAACACAGTTTGCGCACAGTTTGCGCATAACGCTTTCTTCCCTTGAGCAGGATGGCATGACGATGACGGACCATGATTTTTCTCTGCCCATGCCGCAAGGTTCGGCCCGCAGACTGGCGGTGGGCTGGCTGGCTTTGGCACTTTATTCGTTGATCGGGGCGGGACTGGTGGTGATCCTGATCCTGGTCGCCCGCATGCCGGTGATTCACGATCTGATGCCCTGGACCGGTTCTTTCAAGACCGCATTGGTGGTTCATGTGGATCTGTCGGTGCTGGTGTGGTTTTTGTCGTTTGCCGGCCTGTTGGCCTGCTTCAATCTGCGGGAGGGCAGCGGACGCATCGGCCTGTTGGCCTTGGGGGTTGCCGCCACTGGCGCGGTGTTGATCACGTTTTCGCCGTTTCTCGGGATCGATGCGCCATTCATGAACAATTATGTGCCGGTGCTGGAAAATGGTGCATTTTTTCTGGGATTGATTCTGTTTCTGGCCGGTATCGGTGTGATGAGTCTCTATGCCCTGGTGGTGGCGCGCCCGTCGGAGGGGTGGTCGAGTGGTGCCGGGGCATTGCGATTGGGTTTGCGTAGTGGTTTGGCGATTCTGATTCTTTCTCTTCTTTTCTGGGTATGGAGTTACGCAACCCTGCCCAAGGGATTGGAAGGGGTGAGCCGCTACGAAGCACTTTTCTGGGCAGGTGGGCATGTCCTGCAATTCACGCATACTCAGTTGGTGATCATCGCCTGGTTGTGGCTGGCCACGGTTGCAGGTGGAGCGGTTCCACTGACCCCGCGCGTGACGGCCTTTTTATTGCTGCTTGGTGCTCTGCCTGTTGTGGTCGCGCCGTTTTTGCATGGGCAGTTTGCTCCCGGAGATCCCAATTTTCAGGTCGGATTTGCCGATCTGATGAAATATGGCGGCGGTGTCGCAGCGTTGCCCACCGGGTTGGCGGCTTTCCTGGCCTGGAAGAAGGCTGATCGTGCAAGCTATCCTCCCTTGCGCGTGGCTTTGCTGCTCTCTTTGGTATTGTTCGGGGTTGGTGGTGGAATCGGCTTTTTGATCCAGGGTGTCAACGTCACCATTCCATCGCATTATCATGGATCCATTGTTTCGGTGACTGTGGCCTATATGGGATTGACTTATCATCTGTTGCCTGCGTTGGGTTTCCAGCGACCCGATGCCACCTGGGCCACGCGCCAGTTGTGGCTTTATAGCGGCGGTTCCTTGTTGCATGTCTTCGGATTGGCCTGGTCCGGGATGCTGGGAGTGCAACGCAAAACCGCAGGAGAGGCTCAGGGACTGGAGACCCTGGTCAAAAAAGTGGCCATGGGGGTGACCGGTGCCGGCGGCCTGATTGCCGTGATTGGCGGCATCCTGTTTCTGGTGCTCTGCTATCGGGCGCTGCGCAAACGTAACCGTTCAGATCAGAAACAAAGGTGCCAAGCCTTGACAAGGTGATTATTGAC
>JADFWP010000017.1 GCA_015234115.1 Magnetococcales bacterium | reverse complement strand
CTGACCGATGCCCTACGCCGTCATACGGTGGCAACGGGGGTGCTGAATAGTTACAAAATTTTCTGTTTAAAGTCAAAACCCTGGGGGATGAATCCCCCAGACCCCCTCTTTTTTTTTCAATCGTGTCCATTTCAAACCGGTTGCGGGCTAGAAATGACGCCACCCCCCCTGTTCCAACCGCACGGGCTGGCCATCGGCAAGCATGACCACTCCGGGCGCCTCGGTGATCACCCCGATTTCGGTCAGGGCGACCCCGGCCTGTCGGGCCAGCGTATGCAACATCTCCAGAGCACCTTCCGCAGCGGTGCAGATCAACTCGTAATCCTCGCCACCGGTCAACAGCAGCGGCAGGAGTCCGGCATCTTGCGCCAACAGTCGCCGGGCCGCCTCCGACAGGGGAATTTTCGCCACATCCACCTGCGCGCCCACACCGGAAGCCTGACAAAGATGACCCAGATCCGCCACCAATCCATCCGACACATCGATCAGCGCATGCACTGCCGCCGCATCGGAAACCGCGACTCCCAAACCAACCCGAGGTTCGGGCAGATCGAAACGGGAGGCCAGAAAAACACGATCCGCCTCATCCTCAACGACCAGACGCCCCTGCCGCACCGCCAATCCCAGGGCGGCATCGCCGATCGTACCCGAAACCAGAATCCGATCCCCGACCAAAGCGCCGGCGCGGGTCAGGGCACGCGCCTGACTGACCAGTCCGAACATCGTCACATGGATCGACCGCCCCGCAGGCGCAGCCGTGGTATTGCCTCCGGCGATCCGCACGCCAAAAGCCTCCCCGGCCACCCCCAATCCCCGGACAAATTCCGCCAGCCACGCTTCGGGAGTCGCCCCCGGCAACGCCAACGACAACAGATACCAGGCAGGTTGCCCGCCCATGGCCGCAATGTCGGACAAATTCACCCGCAACGCCTTCTGGCCCAACAGAAACGGGTCCGCGTCCGAGGCAAAATGGACCCCTTCGACCATGGCATCCACCGTGGCCAAGAGATGCTGGGTGCGCGGCACGGCCAGAACAGCCGCATCGTCGCCGATGCCCGTGACCACACCTGCGGCAGAAGCAACCTGCAACGGCGCAAAAAAGGCCTGAATCATGGGAAATTCCCCGATCTCCGCCAAAGTCCGGGTTGGATCACTCACACCGCACCTCCCTCCAGCGCCTCCCCGGCACCACGAATCTGATTGGCCACATTGTCCATGACCCCATTGACAAACGATCCCGAGCCATCCCCGCCATAACGCTTGGAAAGCTCGATCGCTTCGTTGATCACCACCTGAATCGGCAGATCGGGTTCGGCGAGCAGTTCGTAGATCCCCTGACGCAAAATATTGCGGTCAATGGTGGAGATGCGCGACAAGGACCAGTTCTTGGCCCCGAGAGTGATCCAGTGGTCGAGTTCGTCCAGACGGCTCCAGGCACCGGCTGCCACCTTCTGGAAATAGTCGAGATCCGCCCGACCGTCGGCGTTGTCTTCGCACAACTGGCCGACCGCCCGATGAATGCCATCGCCGGTGATGTCGCATTGATAAAGGGCAAGCAGGGTCAGTTCACGCGCCTTGTGACGGCTGAGTCCCGGGACCATCCCAGTCGTGCCCGGATCGTGGGAGGTCACCCGTGCCAGGGGCATGGTGCGGGTTGGCGGTATACGTCGTGGAATCGGATTCATGGGTCCGGGCGATCCTTTAAGAAATAACGTTATCCAGCGAATTGTTTGTATAGATTGATCATTTCGATCACGCTCTGGGCAGTCTCCCACCCTTTGTTGCCTGCCTTGGATCCGGCCCGTTCGATGGCCTGTTCCAGGCTGTCGGTGGTCAGCACACCGAAACCGACCGGAATACCGCTTTCGAGCGCAACGGCTGCCACGCCTTTGCTCACTTCAGCCGAAACATAATCGAAGTGGGGAGTGGAGCCGCGAATCACCGCACCCAGACAAAGGATCCCGGTGAAAGAGCCACTGCGGGCCGCCCGCTGGGCAGCCATGGGAATCTCGAAGGCACCCGGAACACGCACCACGGTGATCGCCTCCCGTGCGGCTCCATGTCGGACCAGACCATCCACCGCCCCTTCCAGCAGCCGTTCGGTGATGAAGCTGTTGAAACGGGAAACCACAATGGCAAAACGGCTGCCACTGGCGTCCAGATGGCCTTCCAGTGTCTGCAAATCGTTGATCATACCAAAGTCACTCCAGGGGCGCTAGCGGTGGCGAGCCGAATCGGCGAACTGTTGCAGCAGATGGCCCATCTTGTGGTGCTTGACCTCCAGATAGGCCGCATTGCCGGAACGGGCTGGAATTTCGATGGGAACACGTTCCACCACCTCCATGCCATACCCTTCCAGACCGATGATTTTTTTGGGATTGTTCGTCAGGATACGCATCCGGCGCACCCCCAGATCCTTCAGGATCTGGGCACCGATGCCATAGTCGCGCAGATCGGGCGGAAAGCCCAGTTCCAGATTGGCCTCGACCGTATCGCGGCCCAGGTCCTGCAAATTGTAGGCGTGCATTTTGTTGACCAGCCCGATGCCCCGCCCCTCCTGGCGCAGGTACAGCAGCACCCCGCTCCCCTCCTCGCCGATCTGACGCATGGCGGCCTGAAGCTGACTGCCGCAGTCGCAACGCTGGCTGCCAAAGACATCGCCGGTCAGACACTCCGAGTGGACCCGCACCAGCACCGGCTCTTCGGAGCGAATCTCTCCCTTGACCAGAGCCACATGGAGAAAATCATCCACCTTGTTGGCAAAGACGATCAGACGCCACTCCCCGCCAAAATCGGTGGGCAGTCGGGTCTCCACCTGCCGATGGACCAACTGCTCGTGGGAGGTGCGAAACGAGATGAGATCCGCAATCGTGGCGATCTTCAATCCCATGCGCCGGGCCAGATCCATCAGATCGGGCACCCGCGCCATGGTGCCGTCCTCTTTGAGGATTTCACAAATCACCGCTGCCGGCTTCAATCCCGCCATCCGCGCCAGATCCACCGAGGCTTCGGTATGACCGGCCCGCACCAGCACCCCGCCATCCCTGGCCACCAGGGGAAAAACATGACCCGGACGCACCAGATCGCAAGGCGAAGCCTCGTCGGCAATGGCCACGGCCACGGTCCTGGCCCGATCCTGAGCCGAAATACCCGTGGTCACTCCGGTTTTGGCCTCGATGGAGACCGTGAACGCGGTCTTGTACTGGGCATTGTTGTCCGAAACCATGAGCGGCAATTGCAGTTGGCGCACCCGTTCTCCGGTCAGAGCCAGACAGATCAACCCCCGACCGTGCATGGCCATGAAATTGACCGCCTCAGCCGTGGCGTGTTCGGCCGGAATGACGAAATCCCCCTCGTTCTCGCGATCCTCGTCATCCACCAGGATCACCATCCGGCCCTGGCGAAAGGCAGCCAGAACCTCTTCGATTGGATCAAAACGGAATGTCATGTTCTAAAAACCCTGTTCCCGCAAGAAAACCTCATCCAACCCACGCCGCTCCCGGCCACACGCCGCTCCCCGGACGAGCAGCCGTTCCACATAGCGGCCCAACAGATCGCTCTCCACGTTGACCGCCCCGCCCGGAGCGAGCGTGGACAAGGTGGTCTGATGCTGCGAATGAGGAATGAGATTGATGGAAAAACGTGTCTCCTCCCCGACATCCACCACCGCGTTGACGGTGAGACTCACGCCATCGACCGCAATGGATCCCTTGGGGATAATATAACGCCCCACGGTGCCAGGCACACGGAACCATATTTCCAGGGAGCGCCCTCTGGGGGTGATCCGCTCCACCCGACCCATGGCGTCCACATGGCCCTGCACCAGATGACCATCCAACCGTCCGCCGAACGACAAGGCCCGCTCCAGATTGACCCGAGAGCCGACGGTCAGGTTCCCCAGCGTGGAAATTTCCAGGGTGGCGGTCGAGACCTCCACGGCAAACCCCTGATCCGGCAACAACGCGACCACTGTCAGACACACCCCGGAGACCGCGATCGAATCCCCCAGCCTGACCCCGGTGAAATTCGAGCCGATCCGCACCACCCACTCGGACGCGGAACGCTCCACCGCCCGGATCACGCCCACCGTTTCGATCAGGCCAGTAAACATCGCACCGCCTCGAAATCTCCCTCGATCAGAAGATCCTCGCCCACCTGAGTGACACGCATGTTGACCAGTTTCTGGGCGTCGGCCAGCGAGCCGATGCCAATGCTGTCCAGCACGCCAGGAGAATCCCGACCGCCGATCAGCTTGGGGGCGACAAACAGGGCCATGCGATCCGCCAGACCCGCTTCCAGCAAAGCACCGGTCAACACCGATCCGGCTTCGCACAATACGCTCGTCAGATCCAACTCGCCCAGACGCAGCATCAGGTCGCTCAGATTGACCCGCCCATCCGGGGTTTCGCGACACGGAATCACCCGCACATTGGCCCGGGCACCCAATGCCTCGGCCCGGGCGAAATTGGCGCCACGCCCGGTGGCGATCCACAACGGAGAGTCCACCGACGAATCGAACACCCGCGCCTGATCCGGAATCCGCAGCCGGGAATCCACCACCACCCGCACCGGATCCCGTCCTCCGGCCATGCGGCAGTTGAGCCGGGGATCGTCGGCCAGGATGGTGCCGATCCCCACCAGCACCGCATCGTGCTGGTCGCGCATCCGCTGCACCCTGGCACGCGCCGCAGGACCGGTGATCCATTGGCTTTCGCCAGTGCGGGTCGCGGTCTTGCCATCCAGGGAAGCGGCGAGTTTCAGGGTGATCAGCGGGCGTTCCTGTTCGATCCAGGTGACAAAAGGACGATTGAGTTCATAGGCCTCTTCGCCACGCACGCCGACCGTCACCTCGATGCCCGCCGCGCGCAACCGCTCCACGCCGCGACCCGATACCTGAAGATTGGGATCGATCATGGCGATCACCACCCGCGCCACGCCGATGCGAATCAGGGCATCGGCGCAAGGCGGGGTGCGACCGTGATGGGAACAAGGCTCCAGATTGACATAGACCGTCGCCCCCCTGGCCCGTTCTCCGGCCTCGCGCAGGGCAAAAACCTCGGCATGCGGAGCACCGGCACAGGGATGATGCCCCTGCCCCACGATCTCGCCGTCACGCACGATCACGCACCCCACCACCGGATTGGGTCGCGTCCGTCCCGTGGCCCGCGCTGCAAGACGCAAGGCCAGGGCCATGTAACGGCGATCGTGATTCACGAGGCGTTCCGGCCCTCTTGCTTCAAAGTTTCATCACATCCCCGAATAGACGGGAAACCTCTGGCACAACTCAGCGACCTGACTCCGGATCTGCTCTTCCACTTCGGCATTCCCTTCGGGCCGCGAGGAGAGCGCATCCACCACCTGCACGATCCATTGGCCGATCTGCACAAACTCGGCCTCCCCGAAACCGCGACTGGTGGAAGCCGGCGTGCCCAGCCGGATCCCCGAGGTGATGAAAGGCGAACGGGGATCGTTGGGAATGGCGTTCTTGTTGCAGGTCAATCCGGCCCGCTCCAGCGCCTTTTCCGTATCCTTGCCGGTGATGTTGCGCGAGGTGAGATCCACCAGCATCAGATGGTTGTCCGTCCCGCCGGAGACGATCCGCAATCCGCCCGCCACCAGGGTTTCGGCCAGCACATGGGCATTGGCGCGCACCGCCTGGATGTAGCTCTTGAATTCCGGACGCAACGCCTCGCCAAAAGCCACGGCCTTGGCCGCGATCACATGCATCAGAGGACCGCCCTGAATGCCGGGGAAGATCTTGGAATTGATCTTCTTGGCCAGATCCTCGCGGTTGGTCAGGATCATGCCGCCGCGCGGACCGCGCAAGGTCTTGTGGGTGGTGGTGGTGACGATATCGGCATAGGGAACCGGATCCGGATGTTCGTCCACCGCCACCAGTCCGGCGAAATGGGCCATGTCCACCAGCAACGCAGCCCCGCAACCATCGCAGATCTGACGAAAACGGGCAAAATCGATGGCCCGGCTGTAGGCCGAAGCCCCGGCGATGATCACTTTGGGACGATGCTCCTGGGCCAAAGCCTCCAGACGGTCATAATCGATCCGCTCCGTGGCCGGATCCAACCCGTACTGCACGGCCCGAAAGAGCTGACCGGAAAAATTCGGGGCCGCCCCGTGGGTCAGATGACCACCGTGCGCCAGGGACATGCCAAGCAGCAGCTCGCCCGGTTCCATCAGGGCCAGCAGCGCGGCCATGTTGGCCTGAGAGCCGGAATGGGGCTGAACATTGGCATAAGAACAGCCGAACAGAGCCAGGGCACGCTCGATGGCGAGATCCTCGGCCTTGTCCACGAATTCGCACCCCCCGTAATAACGCTTGTGGGGATAGCCCTCGGCATATTTGTTGGTCAGCACGCTCCCCTGGGCCGCCAGAACCGCGCGACTGACAATGTTCTCCGAGGCGATCAGTTCGATCTGGTTTCTCTGCCGACCCAACTCCTCCTCGATGGCAGCGTGAATCTGCGGGTCCACCTCATTCAGCAATGCATCCATGTCCCAGATATCCTTCAAAGAAAAATCAACGATTCATCAACGAAACTCAAGCCGGTCGCACGGCACCGGGGTGTTCCAGCTTGTCCAGACGCCGCTGATGGCGCCCCCCCTCGAACGGCTCGCGCAACCACACATCCACCATGGCCCGCGCCACGGCCACACCCGTCACCCGTCCACCCAGCACCAGCACATTGGCGTCGTTGTGTTGCCGGGACAACCGGGCGCCGAATTCATCGTGACACAAAGCCGCGCGAATCCCGGACCAGCGGTTGGCCGCCATGCTCATGCCGATCCCGGTGCCGCACAGCAAAATCCCCCGATCCCCCGGACCACCCGCCAGCAGCGCCTGACACAGCGTGGCCGCCAGATCCGGATAATCCACCGCATCGCTCCCGTGCACCCCGAAATCCACCACCTCCAGTCCATGACGGGTGCGAATCCAGGCCACCAGATCCTGTTTCAGTTCCACCGCGCCATGGTCCGTGGCCACGAACACCCGTTTCACCTCGCCCGCACCGGACATGATTCCTCCCCCCTACAAGGGTTCCATCGTGTCCCACTGGTGACACTGGGGGCACTTCCAATAGATATCCTGCGCCTTGAAACCACACCGGGCACACTGAAAGGCGATCTGCACGGCCAGCAGTTCATCCATGCGTCGTCGGGCGATCTCCAGCGCCTCCTGGCAACGCTCGCGGCGCGCCAACAGGGTGATCAGGGGAGAGACAATGGCCAGCGAACGGGGATGATACGCCATGCCGATGGTCAACACCTCCAGGGCCTCATCCAGAAAACCATCTTTTTCCAGCCAGGCAGCCCAATGAGTCACCAGACGGGCCGAAGAGGCCAAAGCCGCCACCGAACCCTGCATGCCACGAAAAAATCCCTCCTCGTCTCCGGCCTGAAGATGCGCACGCCGCAGAGGATCCAACAACATGAAAAAATGGCTCGGACGGGCGCTCTTCACGGCCTCGAAGGTCTGGATCGCCTCTTCGGGTCTCCCCAAAACCAGCAATGCCTCCCCCAACAGCCGGTGCGCCTCCACACACCCCGGAAAAACCCGGATCGCTGCGCGAAAATGGTCCATGGCGCGCGCATCGCCCACACTGACCGCCGGAGAGGATTGCACCTCCAGACCCATGCGCACCCGGATATGGGCTTCGCGTCTGGGATCCGGCGTGCCGGTGACCGCTTCCAGCCGTTTCAGGAGTTCCAGGGCCATGTCCCAGCGCCCCTCGTTCTCGTGCATGGCCTGAAGCCCCGCCAGCGCCGCCCGATGATCGGGATCGACATGCAATACCTGACGATAGGCATCCACCGCCCGATCCACAAAACCACCCTGACGAAAATCCTCGGCCAGGGCATGCAGGGCTGCGGTGCGATGTTCATCCGAAAGATTGGGCCGCGCGATCAGGGTCTGGTGAATCCGGATGGCCCGCCCGACCTCGCCCCGCGCCCGAAACAGCCGACCCAGCGACAGATAGATCTCCACGGTCTCCGAGTGGATGCGGACAAACTTGACCAACTCCTCGATCGCCTTGTCCGGCTCGTCCGCCAGCAGGAAATTCAGGCCGCGCCAATAAAAGGCCGAATCCTGTCCGCCATCGTCCCGGAGCCTGCGCTGCGTGCTCTCCTCCCGCCCCAGACGCCGCCCCGCACCAAAAATGATCGCCCCCAGGGTGACGACCAATGCGGACCAACCCGCCAGATGAGGAAAATCCATCCGGAAAATCCTCTCGATCACAAATCGTTGGTCAGGGGAAGATTGCGCAGATTGGTCAGTTCCCGTTCCAGCGCCTGGTTCTGGTCTCGCAACAGATCCAGGGTTCCCCGGGGGCGCGTCCCTCCCGACCAGCCGGAAACCGCTCCCAGGACAAATCCCAGAAACAGCGGCACAAAAACCAGCACAAACAAAGGCACTTCGACCAAGTCTCCCAGACCGGGCAGAGTCACCACCACCTCGGTCTGATTGCCCATGGCAAAGAACATGGCCACGATCCCGAGTACCGTGGCCGTGATCAGTCGGATCCAGCCTTGCATGATCCGCTCCGCGTGTTCCGACCCGATCGGCTCATCGTCCGTTCCGCCTTCCCCCTGAAAAAACGCGGCGCGGGCCATTGGTCAGCAAGGCCCGCGCCGTGTTCACTCACACATCCACCCGCTTGCGGAGTTCTTTGCCCGCCTTGAAAAACAGCACCCGCTTGGCATCCACCAGCACATGATCCCCGGTTTTGGGATTGCGGCCATCGCGGGAACGGCGCTGTTTGACGCCGAAGCTGCCGAAGCCTCGCAATTCCACCCGGTCCCCGCGATCCAGCGAGGCACTGATGGTTTCGAACACCGTATTGACCGCCACTTCCGCCTCCTTGCGCGAAAGCTCCATTTTCATCGCAATGGCACTGATCAGCGACGATTTGGTCATGGGACACCTCGTTTCGCAAAGCGCGCAAACATCACCGTTTCCCCAGATCACCGCCAGCCTGTCTTTCCAGGGCCTGGCTCAGAAGTTCACCCAGGCTGCTGGTGGCGCTGCCCGGATCAGCCGCATACTCCTTGATGCTCTGCCGCTCCTGGCTGATCTCCATGGACTTGATGGAGAGCATGACCTTGCGCTTCTGGCGATCCACCTGGATCACCTGCGCCGTCACCTCGCCGCCCACCTTGAAATCCGCTCCGTCACGATCATCACGGGAATACTCGGCCTTGCGCAAGAACCCTTCGATCTCGTCGGCCAGTTGCACCACCACTCCGGCTTGGCTCACCTCCTTGACCATGCCGGTCACGGAGTCGCCCTTGGCATGAGCATCGGCCCACTGGGTCCAGGCATCCGGCGTGGCCTGTTTCAGACCCAGCGAGATGCGCTCTTTTTCCGGATCGAGCGACAACACCACAGCCTCGACCTCCTGGCCGCGCTGATAGCTCTTGAGCAGATCTTCCGGCGGATTCGGATCCCAGGTCACGTCCGACAGATGGACCAGACCGTCGATATCCCCATCCAGACCCACGAACAGACCGAATTCGGTGATGTTCTTGATCTCGCCACGCACCGTGGTCCCCACCGGATACTTTTCGGCGAAGGTCTGCCACGGATTTTCCAGACACTGCTTGACACCGAGGGAAATCCGGCGCCGGTCGGCGTCCACATCGAGGACCATCACCTCGACCTCCTGGCCCACGTTCAGCACCTTGGAGGGGTGGAGATTTTTCTTGGTCCAGGCCAGCTCCGACACATGGGCCAAACCTTCGACACCGGCTTCCAGCTCCACGAAGGCGCCGTAATCGGTCAGGTTGGTCACCACACCCCGGAAACGGGCGCCCGCCGGATACTTGGCACCGATACCCTCCCACGGGTCGGTCTGCAACTGCTTGATACCCAGGGAGATGCGCTGCGTTTCGGAATTGAACTTGATCACCTGCACGCCCACGGTGTCGCCCACCGTGACCACGCTCGACGGATGCTTGACCCGCTTCCACGACATGTCGGTGATGTGCAGCAGACCGTCCAGGCCACCCAGATCCACAAAGGCGCCGTAGTCGGTGATGTTCTTGACCACGCCATCCAGGATCATCCCTTCGTGCAGGGTCTCCAGCAGGGCGGTGCGGGCGCTCTCGCGCTGCTTTTCGATGACCGAGCGGCGCGATACCACGATGTTGCCGCGACGGCGATCCATCTTGAGGATTTCGAACGGCTGCTCTTCGTCTTGCAGGCGGGTGATGTCGTGCACCGGACGCACATCCACCTGGGAGCCGGGCAGGAAGGCGGCCAGGGTGTTGATGTCCACGGTATAACCGCCCTTGACCTTGCCCATGATGCGACCGCGCACCACGGCGCTTTCGTTGAAAGCCTTTTCCAGAGAGATCCAGGCCTCTTCCCGCTTGGCCTTCTCCCGCGAGAGCACGGCCTGACCGTTCTGATCCTCGCACCGCTCCACGAAGACATCCACCTTGTCGCCGACCGCCAGGGTCAGCGTGCCATCGGCATCCAGGAACTCTTTGACATTCAGGCGGCCTTCGGACTTCAGCCCCACGTCGATGACGAACTCTTCACCTTCGCGTTGGATGATGGTGCCAGTGATGACCTGGCCTTCCTTTCCCACCCCCTTGCCGAACGATTCCTCCAACAACGCGCCAAAATCTTCATCTTCAAATTCAAAGTCGAGATTCAATGATTCAGAAGCCACGGGACCAGCACCTTCGGTTGATGGTTGAGGGGATGACTCCCCACGAAAAATCCCGCCGGATCCCTCCGACAGGTACTTTGCAACGGTTGATCAGGAACGGCCCAGCAACGGAGCGATCCGGTCGATCACGGCCTGGCAGCTCGCTTCCAGGGTCAGTTCCGTGGTGTCCACGACCAGGGCGCCGGGTGCGGCTTCCATGGGCGCGTGGGCGCGTCCGGCATCGCGGGCATCCCGCTCGGCCATGCGACTGATCAATTCAGTCAAATTAACAGCTTCTCCTCGCGCTTGCAACTCCCAAGCCCTGCGTCGCGCCCGTTCTTCCAAAGAAGCGGTCAGAAAGATTTTCAAATCGGCATCCGGCCAGACCACACTGCCCACATCCCGACCATCGAGGATCAGATTCTGGCCATGGCCATAGCGACGCTGGAACCCCAGCAGGGCGGCACGCACCTCCGGCAGCGCGGCCACGCGGGAGGCCATCTGACCCACCGCCTCGGCGCGCAACGCCAGCGTCACCTCCTCCTCGCCCAGAAACGCCCCGTAACGTCCCTCCCCCAGCGCGCGATAGGCAAAAGGCATGGTCGCCGCCGCACGGGCCAGACTCTCCGGATCTTCCTGACCGGCGCGGGCCGCGATCAATCCCACCGCCCGGTAAAGCGCTCCGGTCTCCAGATAGGCCAGCCCGAACCGCACCGCCGCCGCGCGACAGACCGCCCCCTTGCCGGCCCCTGCCGGGCCATCCACCGCCACCACGACGCGCGTTCCTTTGGGAATGGAGTCGCTCATCGGGCGTTGCCTTCGATCCGTTCGATCCGCCCCCCCAAGGCCCCCATGAGCGCGGCAAAACCGGGAAACGAGGTTTCGATATTGGCCCGACCCGTCACCGTCACCGCCTGTTGCGCCGCCAACCCGGCGATCATCAGGGTCATGGCGATGCGATGATCCCCGAACGCCTCGGCCACGCCACCCCCTTCCAGCCCTTCGGGCCGTCCCTGCACCCGCATGCCGTCGGGCAACTCTTCGATCCGCGCCCCCTGGCGTCCCAGTCCCAAGGCCATGGCCTGGATCCGGTCGCTCTCCTTGACCCGCAACTCCTCGGCGCCGGTCACCACGGTTTCGCCCTCGGCACAAGCCGCAGCCAAAGCAAAAACCGGAAATTCGTCGATGGCCCTGGGCACCACCTCGGGCGGCACCCGGATCCCTTTCAGACGCGAATGACGCACCCGCAGATCCGCCACCGGCTCGCCGCCGGCATCGCGCGGATTGAGAATCGCGATATCGCCGCCCATCTCCCGCAACAGATCCAGCAGTCCGGTGCGCGAGGGATTGATCCCCACACCCCGCAACGTCACCTCCGAATCCGGCACCAGCAGCGCCGCCACCATCGGAAAGGCCGCGCTGGAGATGTCGCCAGGCACGATCAACTCCAACCCGCGCAATCGCGGGCGTCCCTGCACGGTCACGCTCAATCCGTCCCGATCCAGTTCCACCCCGAAAGCGGCCAGCATCCGTTCGGTGTGATCGCGGGACAAAACCGGCTCACTCACCGTGGTGCGACCCGAAGCGCTCAGACCCGCCAGCAGCAACGCGGTCTTCACCTGGGCCGAGGCCACCGGACTGGCATACTCGATCCCGGTCAACTCCGTGCCCTGAATCGCCAACGGGGCGTAACGGTTGTTGTCCCGCCCCAGAATGCGCGCGCCCATCCGCGCCAAAGGCGCCGCCACCCGACCCATGGGCCGACTGCGCAGACTTTCGTCCCCGGTCAACACGGAAAAAAAGGGCTGACCCGCCAACAGACCGGCCAGCAGACGCATGCCCGTGCCCGAATTGCCCAGATCCACCACATCCAAAGGCTCGCTCAGACCATCGAGTCCCACCCCCCGGATGCGCCAGACGCCGTTCTCCGAGCGTTGCGCCTCCACCCCCATGGCCCGAAAGGCGGCCACGGTCCGCAGCACATCCTCCCCTTCGAGCAGATGGTGGATCACGCTCTCCCCGTCGGCCAACGCGCCAAAAATCACCGCCCGGTGCGAAATGGATTTGTCTCCGGGGAGTTCGATCTCCCCGCGCAACGGCCCACACGGGTGGGCGATCAACATGGATTTCACAGGCATCACCAGATTGTTACAGAAGGTTTTCTATTGCTCGGAAACAGTCCATGGATACATCAAATCACTGGAAAACGTGCTCCACACTCTCGACATGATAAATCCTCAACAGTGGATTCAAGCCTGCGCAGCCGAGAAATAACGGTTCCATTGGACCACATTCCGAACCAAACCGCTACCCTGTCGAGGCCATACGATGCAGATCGCGATCAAAGCTCTCAAAATCCCAGTGATTAACCCGTGCCGTAGCCAACACCACGGCATCCACCAAATCAACGTTGTGATCTCGAAACAGTTGAAGGGTGGTGCGCAATACCGGGAGTGAATTGGCAGTCAGGTTGGGAATCTCAAGAAAACTCAGCAGCCGATCCGCCAGTTCGATCCGAGGGACTCGATAGACTTTGAACAGGACATAAACACACTCCACCAGCACCCCTTCCGGCAAGAAAACCCGTTGTTGCCCCTGCCGAACACCGGCCCAGAAAAGCTTGGCGCGCTGCGACCATTCGGGATGATCATCCAACAAATAGCGCAAAACGACATTGGTATCAACCACAATGGTCGGCATCCTGTGCCACCTCAGCCCAAAGCCGTTCCCGCACCGTGTCCAACGGGATGTAGGTCGGCGCATAACGCCTTAAACTTCCTGCCAAAGGATCAGAGCAATCCATGGATCGTGCACTCATCTGTGCCACCATCTCAAACAAAACCCTGCGCACCGACTCTTCCGGAGTCATGTGCATGGCCGCTGCATGCTGCTCCAATTGCCGCATCAGCGCATCGTCCACATTCTGAATCACGATCTGTCCCATGAATTTCTACTCAGGCTTCTTGTGGGCCAGCAGAATGCCGTCACGGGTCCGCTTGGAGCGGGCGAAAGCGCCATAAAGACCATCCCGATCTCCATCCCGCACCCGCTGGGTCAACACATCCAAGGCATCCCGGAAACGGACCAGAATATCCAGAATCGACTCCCGATTGGACAGACAGATGTCCCGCCACATCGCCGGATCCGATGAGGCGATCCGGGTGAAATCACGAAAACCGCCCGCCGCATAACGGAACACCTCGGCCCGCAGATCATCCTCCAGATCGGACAGGGTGTTGACCACATTGTACGCGATCAGATGGGGCAGATGGCTGGTCGCCCCCAACACCCGATCATGGGTCAAGACATCCATGGTCTCGACCCGCGACCCCGCCGCCTCCCAGACCCGCCGCACCAGATCCAGCGCCTTGGGATCGGTCCGCGCCGTGGGCGTCAGAATGGTCCGGCTCCCTTCGTACAACGTAGCAAACGACGCCTCCACGCCGGAATGCTCGGTCCCGGCAATCGGATGACCCCCGACAAAATGAACCCCCTCCGGCATCAGGGCCTCGCACGGCCCGACCACGGTCCCCTTGACACTCCCGGCATCGGTCACGACACAGCCAGGCTTCAGGGCAGAGGCAAAATCCTCGACAATGCGCGGAATGGTCAAGACCGGGGTTGCCACCAGCACCAGGCTGGCATCCCGCACCCCCTGGGCCGCCGAGGTGGTCCAATGGTCGATCACCCCCAATTCCAACGCCTTGGCCAACGAATCACGGGTCCGGTTCACCCCCACCACCTCGCCCACCAGATTGCGCTCCTTGAGCGCACGGGCCAGCGAACCACCGATCAGACCCACGCCGATAATGGTCAGCCGTGGAATAAACAGGGAGACTTCACCAGAATCTTTCATCGTCTCAATTCGCTTCACAAAGCACGCACCGGATAAGAACCGAGAATCCGCATGGTCACACCCGCCATGGCCAACACCTCCTCCAGAGCACCCGCCACCGGAGGATCGCTTTTGTGACCGGCCAGATCCAGAAAAAACAGATATTCCCAGGCCCGCTTGCGGGAGGGACGGGATTCGATCCGGTTCAGATTGACCTGATGACGGGCGAAAATCCCCAGCACCTGATGCAAAAATCCCGGCTGATCCCGCAACGAAAACAATAAACTGGTCTTGTCCTGGCCCGAACGACTCGGCGCGCCGCGTCCGATCACCAGAAAACGGGTCTCCTCGGCCCGATCTTCGATGTGATCGGCCAGCAACTCCAACCCCCAGCTTTCGGCCAGCAACGTGGGCGCAATCAATGCCGAACCGCTGTGCCCTTCGGCCAACCGGAGTGCCTCGGCGGCATTGGCCACCATCTGCACCGGCACGCCGGGCAACACCCGGTCGATCCAGTCACGACAGCGGGCCAGCGCCAGCCGGGTGCCGAAAAGCTGCCGCACGCCATCCAGACCTCCGACATGCGACAACAGGGCATAGGAAAAAGCGAGATAAATCTCGCCACAAATCGACAACGGCGATTCCACGAACCGATCCAGGGTATGGGTCAGCATCCCGTCGTTGGAGTTTTCCACCGGCGCCACGGCAAAATCGGCCCGGCTCACCTCCACCTCGTGAAACAAGGCATCGATGGAGGCCACCGGAAAAAGCTGACACGAGGAACCGAACTGCTTGAGCGCCGCCAGATGGGTAAACGAATGCTCCGGTCCCGGATAGACCACCGACAACCGTTTTTCCAGGCTCAAAGAGGCGGAAATGATCTCCCGATAGATGCGGTGCAGCGCCTCTTTGGGCAAGGCCCCCTGATGACGCCCTTCCAGACGACGATGAATCGACGCCTCGCGCTCCGGTCGATAGAACGATGAATCCGATGCGCCACTGCGCTCCTTGAGTCGGCCCACTTCCAGGACACGTTCCGCCCGCTCCATGAGCAGGTCGTGAATCCGGTCATCGATGGTATCGATGGCCTGCCGCAAACCCGACAAGGTCTGTTGTTCGTTACCCATACGACCAAACCACCCCCATAGCAGGATGTACACTTTTGAAAGAAAAGAGGGGGTCTGGGGGATTCGTCCCCCAGGGGTTTGACTTTAAAAATAAAATATTTATAAAATTTTTTTGTTTAAAGTCAAAACCCTGGGGGACGAATCCCCCAGACCCCTTCTTTTCTTTCAATATTGTCACCATGACCTGCCCGTGCTCCCAAGTAAGGGGGGCCGCGCCAGAAACCACCCGCGCCGGTCACGCTTCCCCGGTCGCCCGTTCCCCTTTATAAAGCCGGTCCAAGGCCAAAAACAACCGCTGCCTGTCCACATGGAAAAATTCGATCAGCCCGCGCACCTCCTGCAAACGCGCCTCGATGCTCTCCGGCACAATCCCATCCTGGCATTGGCTGCGCGTTTCCGCCACTTCCCGGGCAATGGCAAAAAGATTGGCCATCTTGCTGCTCATGGCTGCAAAAATCTCCTCGATCTCCCGGAAACTCGCCTGCTGTCCGAACAGGGCACGCCCCTCCCCCTCCACCCAATGGCCGAAGTTCTTCATCCGTTCGGCCAACGCCTTGTGGGACTCTTCCATGGCGTCATCGAGTTCGAGATGGATCACCTCTTCTTCCATGAGCCGGATCCAGCCCAGCAAAAGCTCTTTCAGACGCCGGGCATCAAACATCCCTTCGGTCGGAATGGTCAACGAATTGCGCACCTTCTCCAAAGCCGCCGCCGAACTCAACGTGATGTCGGTGACATGACCAAACGCGGTCGTGGCCCCGGTGGTGCCCCGCGCCAGGGCATAGACCCCCATGGCCAACTCCACCACCTTGTGGGCACCCTGTTCGCTCTCCAGAGCCGAAGCCAGAGTGCGATCCGCCAGAGTGCGGGTTTCGTCCGCGCGCACCGCCGCCTCCTGAGCCGCCCGCGCCCCCTCCTCCGAGGAACTTTCGATCCGCGCCGACCCCACCCGCGCCATCTCGGCTGCCCGCGCCACCTCCTCGGCCGCATAGCCGAGTTCTCCGGCGCTGCTCACCACCTCGGCAGTCGCCCCGGAAACCTGGGCAATGGCCTCGGAAATGCGCAGAATCGAGGCATTCTGCACCTCCACTGCCTCGGCGATCTCCCCGTTGGCCCGCTCGATGCGCTCCACGATGGCCGTGACCGATTCGATGGCATCCCCCACCTCACGGGTGTTGACCTGAATCCCGTCGATCCGGGCCGCGATCATCCGGGTGGCGTCAGCGGTCTGACGGGCCAACTCCTTGACCTCGTTGGCCACCACCGCAAACCCCTTGCCCGCCTCGCCCGCGCCAGCCGCCTCGATCGAGGCGTTCAAGGCCAGCATGTTGGTCTGTTCGGCAATGCTCTGAATCACCTCGACACTGGCGCCGATCTCCGCCGCCGCACGGGACAACCCCTCCATCACGGTGCTGGCCTGATCCGAATGATGACTCGCCATGCGCGACTCACCAGCCGCCTGGGAACAGAGGGTCTGAATCTCGCCCAACGAACTGACCATGTCGCGGGTTTCATCGCGTACATGCTCCACCGCACGGTTGACCCCATGCAGATGGGCATTGACCTGCTGGATGTTGGCGGTCATTTCGGTGGCAGCACTGGCCACGGTCGCAGCCTGACGCGATCCCTCGCCCGCCTCGCCCATGATCATCCGGATGGTGCCAGACAGCGCCTCGGAGGCCATCGAAATGCTCGCCATCCGTTCGTTGACGCTCTCCATCAGGGATTTGATCCCGGCCACATTGGTCGCCAGTTTCCGGTTGGCCTCCCCCATCTCTGCGGCCTTGGCCGTGATCTCTCCGGCTTCGTGCTGGACATCGGAGCGAATGGCGTTGAGTCCATGGGCGCAAGCCGCCACGGTTTCGGATTGCAAGGCCAGATCCCGGACAATGGCCACCAGATTGCCGGCCATTTCATCCACCGAACGGCCCAACTCCAACGGCTCGCCGGAGGGCAAGGCCGCCAGATCGACCCGATGGGTCAGATCGCCCGTGGCCATGGTGCGCACATCCCTGGTCAGGCGTGCCAAAGGTGTCGAGATGCGCCGCGCGGTCAGGGAGATCATCATGATGGCAAAAGCAATCGCCACCAGCACGATCAGCAGCGTGGCGCGGGTCATTCGGGTCAACGACTCTTCGCTCAATTTCAGCAAAGCCTCGTGGGATTCGATCCGGGCAATGCTCCAGCCAAAGATCGGCAGCGGCTGATAGACCATGTAATGCAGTCCGCCATGCTCTTCGAAGCTCCCCTCGCCCCGCTCCCCCTGTTTCATCTTTTCGGTCAGCGCCAGAAATCCCTCCTGACTGGAAAAGGTATCGACCATGGGCAGAAAATCGGCGAGTTTGTACTCCCCTTCCGGATCCGCCCCTTCGGGCAGTTTGTTGTTGAACTGTTTATGGCTGTCGGCAATGATCAGACCCGTGGGATCGAGGATGAAGGTCCGTTTGGCGCCAAAACCCGCCTCGGCAGTGCCCGCACGGGTTGCGGTGAGGTTCTGGATCGTCTCCTGGAACAGCGAAAGCGGAATTTCAAAGTGGTAGAGGCCGGGTTTGGAGCCATCGTCCAGGACAATCGGGGAGGTATAGGAAAAAACCCACTGTCTGGCATCCGCCGACATGTAGGGGTACTGGATGTGCACCTGATCCTTGGCGAGTTTGAAGGTCGGCTCGAAGAACCCGGCCCCATTCTCTTCGCTGGAAAAATCCTCGTCCGGGGCAGCCACGCCAAAGGTCAGCCGGGTATGCTCCTGCCCCGAAGCATCGATCAGACAGGTTTCGACAATGGGATACATGTGCTGCAAACGCTGGATCCAGAGATCGATCTTGGTCTTCAGCGCCCGTTGGGCCGGAGAGAGTTGAATCACCTTGTTGGCGTCGAAACGATTGCCGGAGCGGGTGTCGGGCAGGGAAAAATACTCCTCGAAGCCGGGAAACTGCATGGACATACGCAGCATATCCTTGGCCTTGTCCTGCAACAGCATGGCACGATTGCTGGTCTCGGCCAAGTCGTTGACCATGCTTTTGACCGCAGATTCGATAACTGCTGTTTTTGTCAGGTAGTACGAGAAGAGGCTGCTGGTGCCGAGGACCAACAACAGGATGGCAGAAAAGATGAGGATCAAGCGATTTTGAATACTCAATGCAGGCACTCCGGCTCGTGGTGTATCGGTCAAGAGCGAAGCAACAGTGTACACGCTCCAATCCGCAAACGCCAGAGCGCGCACGTCAAACCATTGAAAGAAAAGAGGGGGTTTGGGGGATTCATCCCCCAAGGTTCTGACTTTGACGTTTGCCTTTAAAAACAAAATATTTTAAATTTTTTTGTTTTTAAAGGCAAAATCAAAAGCAAAGGCAAAACCTTGGGGGACGAATCCCCCAAACCCCCTCTTTTCTTTTAATAGTTTTATTTGAACGATTGCACCAGCGAACCCACCACCAAGGCCCAGCCATCCACCAGCACGAACAGGATCAACTTGACCGGCATGGAGATCACCAATGGCGGCAGCATCATCATACCCATGGACATGACCACACTGGCCACCACCATATCGATGATCAGAAACGGGAGATAGATCATGAAGCCGATCTGAAACGCGGTCTTGAGTTCGGAGATCATGAAGGCCGGGACGATCAGCCGCAACGGCATCTCCGCCGGACTCGGGGCCTGCTTGATGCCTGCAAGCCGCATGAAGAGTTCCAGATCCTTGGCGCGGGTCTGCCGCAACATGAAAGAGCGAATCGGTGCGACGCCCTTTTCCAGGGCCTGCTGCTCGCCGATGGTCTTGGCCAGATAGGGCTGGAGCGCATCCTGGTTGACCCGATCAAAGACCGGACCCATCACGAAGAAGGTGATGAAGAGCGCCAGAGAGATCAAGACCTGGTTGGGGGGTTGCCCCTGCAAACCCATGGCCTGACGCACAAACGACATGACCACGATCACGCGGGTGAACGAGGTCATCATGATCAGAATGGCCGGGGCCAGGGAAAACAGGGTCATGAACCCCAGAATCTGGAGTCCCACCCCCACCTGCTCCGGATCGGCCCGGCCTGCGGCATCACCGGTGGAGAGTTTCATGCCCGGCAAGGCCACGCTGCCGGCCTCGACCCACTGTGGCCAGATCAGCCAACCGGCCAGAAGCAGCACCGGCACCGCAACCAGAATGATGGAGCGCGCCTTCATGGTTTTTTCACGGATCCTTCCCCGCTGAGTTCCTGGGATGAAATCTCGGCCAACAGCGTGACCCGATCCTTGGAAACCCCGAGCAGCCAATGACGACCACCGACCCGCACCAGACGCACTCCCACCCCTGGCGAGAAATTACGCCCGTCTTCGATCTGGATCGGACCCGCTCCCCCCATTTGCGGGGCATATTTGCGCCCGAACCGGACCGCCAACGCACCCAGCGCGATCAGCAGCAACAGGTAGCCCGCCACGCGCGTGGCCTCGCCCACCAGATCCACCGGATCGGAACCGGCAGCGGCCCACACCGTGGCGCTGCCGACCACCGCCAGCAGCACTCCGCTTGCCACCGCCATCCATCCGGCATGGCTTGTCGCCGCAACCGGCCTCATCGGCGCAGATTCTCCAACCGTTCGGCCAAAGAGACGATATCGGTGATGCGGATGCCCAGTTTGTCTTTGATCATCACCACTTCGCCATAAGCGAGCAGGCGGTTGTTGACATGGATCTCCAGCGGATCATCCGCCTCCTTGCCCAACTCGATCAAAGCGCCCTTGTTGAGTTTCAGCAGATCGCGGATCTGCATTTTCACCTGACCGAGACGGACCGAAACCTCCAAAGAGACATCCATGAGGAGTTCCATGTTCTTGGGCAGACCATCGGCCCCGAGGCCGATCCCGCCACCCAAACCGCTGGTCGGCCTGTCACCCCCCATTTCCAATTCCTTGAGAATATTGGGATCCAACAATGCACCCGAATCGTCCATAGCATCCTCGTTCGCGAATCAATTACCGTTGGCGCGTATCATTTATCGAGCGGCAGCTTCTGGGTGATGCGGATGGCCCGCTTGCCATCCACGATACCGGCCAGCCCTTTGTATTTGGTATGGCCCTCCACCTCCACATCCATCTCTTCCGAGAGATCGTGGGTCAGGGTCAGGACATCTCCGACTTGCAGATTCAACATCTCGCGCACCGACATGCGCTCCCGGGAGACCACCGGCGACAGTTCAAGCTGCACCAGTCCCAGTTGATAATACATGGCTTCGATCCAGGCCGTGGAGCCTTCCACCAGATCCTTCTGCTGGAACCCGACCTTGAGCTGCTGCTTGAACAACTCCAGAATCACCGAGGGATAACAGATCGTCAACGTCCCTTCGGCATCCCCCACCTCGACTGCGAACGAGATGAGAAAGACCGTCTCGTCGAGGGGCATCACCGCCGCGAATTGCGGCTGGTTCTCCCAGCGGGTCAGGACCAGCTTGAAGGAGTTGTCGAGTTTCTTCCAGGAGAGTTCGATCTGCTCACGGGTCACATCCATGATGCGGTCGATCACCTTCATCTCGAAGGGGGAGAAGTTGCGGAACGGTCGTTCCGAATCCCCGGATCCCCCGAAAAATCCTTCGAGAATATGGTACACCACCTCGCCGTCGATGGCCAGCAGGCTCATGGACTGGGACGGCTCGACCCGCAGGATGTTGATGAAGATCGGCGGATCCAGACCATGCAGAAAGCGCCCGAAAATCTGGTTGGTCGTGGATTTGGGCTGCACATGGACTTCCCGTCCCACCTTCTGGGTCAGCTTGAAGGAGAGTTGCGAAGCCAGATGCTCGTTGATCAGGTCCAATCCGGGCAGGGCACCGACCCGGATCGCCGTCTTCTGCCCAAAGAAAAAGGAGGTGACCTTTTTTTCTTCCTTTTCGGACTTGGCACCCTCGTCAGCCCCATCGAGGCTGAGAGCGCCTTCGTCCAGCCCCGCCATCAGGGCGTCAATCTCTTCCGAGGAAAGGATCTGAGTCATCGTATTTCCGATCGAGAATCAACCGCCCGATTATTGAATGACGAATTCCGTGAAATAGACCCGGGTGATGGAGCCGTTCACCAGGAGCGCATTGATCCTGGCCAACAACTCTTCACGCAGGCGGAATTTGCCTTCCAGCGCCTGCAACTCCCGAGAGGATTTCGAGGTCAGAAGCGCCAGGATCACATCCTGCAACTGGGGCTTGCGCCGTTCCAGTTCCTGCTCCAGAGGCGACTTGCTGCCACCTCCGGCCGCACCGCCGCCATGTCCGCCGGCTTCCTCTTTCTTTTCGCCTTTGCCCGGCTCGCTTTTCTTGCCGCCGTCATCCATTTCCAACTGGATGGTGGTTTTGAGATAGCGGTTGCCTTTGGGTTCGTTCAGGTTGACCACGAACGGGTCGAGCTTGAACATCACCCCGACCATCTCCTCGGGCTTTTTGGCCTTCTGCTCTGGCGTAGGTTCCAGCTTTTCGGCCTCGGCGGCATGCTTGCCACCCATGGACGAGCCGATGAAATAGCCACCCCCCACCCCCAACAACAAGGCAACCACGGGGAGAATGAGTTTCATCAACCCTCCCTTGCCACCTCCCGACTCCTGCTCTGCTTCATCCGCCATGAGACCCTTCCTTTATTTCGTACCGATTGTGTTGGGATCGGTTTCACGTTAACAAACCGTGACGCCATGCACAAAGCCTTTTAACCCGAGCGATGAAAAAAACCGTCATCACCGCTTCAGGGAGATCAACTCCTCCAGCATGCCGTCCGTGACCGACACGATGCGCGAGTTGGCCTGGAAGCCGCGTTGCGTGGTGATCATGCGCACGAACTCGGCCGACATGTCCACGTTGGACTGCTCCAAAGAGTTGGAGACAATGCTTCCCAGGCGACCGCTCTGGGCCGTACCGACCCGTGGCAGCCCCGAGTTGACGGTCTCTTTGTAAAGATTCGACCCGGCCTGCTCCAGCGCCACTTCGTCATTGAAATCCACCAGGGCGATCTGGAACAACTGCTTGGTCTGACCATTGGAATAGGAGCCGCTGACAATGCCGTCCTGGTTGATGGCGAGTTTGTCGAGGAATCCCGACGGGAAACCATCCTGACTCAACCGCAGCGTGGCGAAACCGCTGGAGACCTGAATGCTCCCCTCGCCGCCGGTATTGTCCGTATCCGCCGCTGCGGTTGCGGCCAGAGGATCGAAGGTCATGTCCAGCGTCTTTTTGGTGAAGTCGTTGGTCGAATCGGCCGCAGTCTGAGTGGTCACCCCGCCGACGGTGGTGCTGCTTCCAAGGGCGTCACCGAAATCGAACAGGATATCCTGCGGTTCGGCGCCGCTGAACTGAAACCGCAACGGCGTGGAGCCTTCGTTCTGGAGTTTGCCCAGGGAGTTGAATTTCAAGATGCCCGCCGTATAATCCGCACCCGAGGGAACGGCAGTGACCCGAGTGGTATCCGTATCGATCGCCTTCAGGCCCAGGCCATCCCCCTCATCGGTCACCGCATGCCACTCCCAGGTGTTGTCATCACCGGCCGCAGCATTGGTCGTGTCGAGCTTGCGGAACTGGATCTCCACGTTGTGACCCCGCCCCCGTGAGTCGAACACCCGCACCGAGGTGGAAAAATCAAAGGAGGAGGGGTCGGCCGGGCTGTAGGTGGCCGTGTTGGCAACGGTATTGGAATCCAGATTCACCCCGACCAGAGCACGGCTGGTCGCGCGCGGATCGGCGGTATTGGCCGTGGAGAGATTGATCCCCGAAGTGCCGCCCGCCTTCTGGTTGCCATCCACATCCAACTCCCACCCCTGGAGCACCAGACCGCTGGAGTTGACCAGATCCCCCTTCACATCCTTCCGGAACGAACCGGCGCGGGTATAAAAGATATCCATGGGACGGCCGGTGGCATCCAGTTGATTGGTCAACTCCGGATCCCGCACCATGAAGAACCCCTTGCCGTCAATGGACATATCGGTGACGTTGGAGGTGGAGATGAAAGAGCCTTGGGCCATGTTCTGACTGATGTCAGCCATCCCCACACCCGTACCGACCTGCTTCTGGGCGCCAGACCCGGTGGTGCCCACGGACTGAACCAGCACATCCTCGAACGAGGAGGTGCTCGCCTTGAAGGCCGTGGTGTTGGCGTTGGCCAGGTTGTTGCCGATCACGGTCATCGCCTCGCCGAAGTTGATCAAGGCGCTCGAACCCGAATACATCGCTTGCATGATGGACATAACTGCTTCTCCGTAGACAAATGGACCCGCAAGGTCTCTTTGATAAGTGTATGAAGGCTATCCCTGCTCGACCTGACGCACGTCGGACAGATTGACCCGTCGTCCGTTCAGTTCCAGGATCACGCCAGAGGCGTCATTGATCACGGCCCGCACCACCCCGGATTCCAGAGTGGGGACAGCCACGGAATTGCCATCCGCATCAATCGTGCTGACGGCAAAGGTATAGTTGCCGTTGGCCAGAGAGGGGTCATGAATGTCGTAAGTCTGCGTCCCCTTGTCAAACGACTGCGCCGGCATGTTCTTGACCAGAATCCCGTTTTCATCAAAGACATTGATGCTGGCCATCCCGGCCTGGGGCATGTCGAACCGGATCGTTCCCGCGCCGCTGGCCATGGTCAGAGCATTCCCGGAGACCACCGCCACCTTGCCGATATAAGAGACCGCCTGGTTCATCTGATTGACGTTCTGGGAGGAGATCAGCTTTTCCAACAGCTCGTTGCTCTTCTGCTGCTCGCTCAGACCGGTGAACTGGGCCATCTGGCTGGTGAAATCGGTATTCTTCTCCGGTTCCATCGGATCCTGATACTGCAACTGCGCGGTCAGCAGTTTCAGGAAATCGGTCTGCATTTCCGCTGCGGTCTTGGTGGTGCTGGCAAACTTGCCCGCATTGGTGTTCACCGTAGGAATGGTGCCATATGCTGCGGTCGTGGTCATCTTCGTGCTCCCGTCTGTCGTCATTTCCCATTCAGGCCTTGGCTTGCGTTCAAGCGATCACCGGCCTAAAACCCTTTTATTCAAGATTCACGCCAAAGACGCATCACACGCATTCCCGTTCAGGCGAACAGACTCAGACCCGAGCCACCCCCGGTTGCCGGCGCTGCGGTCGGCACGCCTTCCACCGACACCTCCGCACTCTCCACGCCCCGCGCCCCGCGCCAGAACAGCGATTCACGGGTGGCCTGATCCTCGGTCGGATTGCCCCCCTGGAATCCCCACTCCGGCATCCCCTCGCCACCCCGGCCATCGTCCACATGGACCATCACGTCCCCCATCTCAAGATTTTGACGGGCCAAAGCCTCGCGCAACTGGGGCATCTGCCGGTTGATCAGATCACGGGTCGCTTCGGTTTCGGTGGTGATCATCAGGTGCACCTGGTGATCCTCGTCCACGACCAGACGCATATCCATGCCGCCCAGATCCCGTGGATTGAGGGTGATGCGCACCTGCTCCACCCCGCCGGGTCGGGCGATCACCCGCAACCGTCCCACCTCGTCGGCCATGTCATCGGCAAAGGTCGGCGAATTGGCGGACAAAGGTGTCTGTGCGGTGACGGTCGGCTTGCCCCCTGCCCCACGGGCACCGTCGGAAACCAGACGCATGGCAAAAGCGAAATCATTCTTGTCGTCACTGGCCGACAGGGCCGGAGGCAGCGCCACTTCGCTGCGCGCCATCCCCTTGCTGCCCATGGTTTCGGCGAGTCGCTGGGCCGGGGAGGCGGTCACGGCAATCTGCTGGAACGGGGTTTGCTCCGGCGCGCCGGTCGGCAACTGGCCATCGGGAGGCGCCTGACCGGGGATCTGACCGGGCACCTGACCCGGCTGGGCAAACGACGGCACTCTGGCCAGACCCGTTGCCATCTCCCCGCCATCCTCCGCCTGGGTCAACAGGGCGTGACCGGTCATGGCATGCGCCAAAAGCACGCCTCCGGCAGGCAGCGCCATCCAGGGATCCTCCCCCTTCTTGCGTCCCGCGCGAGGCTTGCCCCCATTGCCCGCTGTCTCCAGAGCGCTCTTCTGGGCAAACAGCGCTTCATCCGTCTCTGCGTCGGCGTTTTCCGCCGTCTCAACGCCGGAAGAGGCCTCTTGGCTCTCCCGGGCTTCGACCGGGGTGGTGTCTTGGGATGCGGAAGAATCGGAAACGGTGCGCTCCTCTTCGGAGTCACGGGATGGGGCCGTTGCGGCCGCGCGTTCCGGCTCATCCGGTTGGGATGCCTTGCGGGTCGGGGCGTGCGAGGAATCTTCGGTGCGGGCAGCGGATTTGCGGGCCTGGCGGCTCTCATGGGCATCGCGCGTTCCGGCCCGTTGCAACGCCTCCTTGAAGAAACGCGCGCTCGACTCCTCGGCGGATTTGGTGACTGTGGGGCGATCCGCACCAGCGGTCGGACGACTCTCCAACTGGGGCATGGTCATCGGCAACAGCGTCATGGCAAGACTCTCGGCAACGGGGTTGGCACAACAAGGTCAAGGATCCAACACCCTACATTCAAACATCATGCCATTTCGACAATTCAACCCCGATGCGCCTCCCTGCCCGATCCCGGCAATACCGGGCAGGCAAGATCCTCCACACCGGGCATTTTCTGCCCAAGTCCCAAGGCGCGGATTTTGCCTGTCGGACGCTCCGACCTCGATCCGATTGACAACTATTGAAAAAAAGAGGGGGTCTGGGGGATGAATCCCCCAGACCCCCTCTTTTTTTCAATAGTTGTCAATCGGATGGTTGCAGGAGAGTCTCTTCGCACGACCTCAACAAATCCTGCAACTGCGGAATCAACCCAGGCAGACGATCCATGACGGTCCGCCAAACGATCTCCGGATCCACATCGAAATAACCATGGATCAACCGATTCCGCATGGCAATCATGGAACTCCAAGGAATGGATGGAGCATTGGCCCGACATCCGGAGGAAAGATCACCCGCCGCCTCGCCAATCACCTCCAGGCAACGAATCAATGCAAACAACAACATGGGGTCGGAGCGGACATCCTCCAGGGAACGACCTGCCATGAATTGCGTCGCATGGATGGCCGCATCCAGCAGGTGGCGAATCCGAACAGAATCCTCAAAAGACATACTGCACCCGTGCCGTCTCCATCACCTGCTGACGAAAATAACGGCTCAGTTCGTCAGGTGTGCGCAAATCAACCGGACGACCGGCAAGCAAACCGGACAACTCTCCCTCCATTTCGACCAGGGCGAAATAATCCGGTGCATAACCGGATTGGAACTCCACCAACAGATCCACATCACTGTCCAGACCTTCCGTACCGCTCAATCGCGAACCGAACAACGCGAGACGCCGAATATGCCGCCTTTGACAAAATTCAGTCAAAACCGGATACGGCAGGATGGTACTCTCTTCCATATCCATCTCCCTGCCTTCCAGACGCGAAATCTCACCCCACCACGCGCTCGACCAACTCCGCGATGATCTCGGCCGCAGGCTGAATGGCACGCACCATGCCGACGCTCTGCCCGGCCATCACCGAACCATACTCCACATCGCCATCGATGGCCGCGCGACGCAACGCACCCGCCCAGAAATGTTCCAGTTCCAGTTGCGCCTCGGCGCGCGGCTTGCGCCCTTCACGCACCTCGCGCACCAACTCCATCTGCAACCGGTTGAACTGCTCGGTCCCCTTGTTGAACAGCGCGCGCACCGGAATCACCGGCAAGGCCGGATCGAACTGCACCGTCACCACCGCATCCCGCGCCTGGGCCTGAATGAACCGCTGCTTGAAATTCTCATGAGCCACACACTCCGTGGCGCAGACGAAACGGGTGCCCACCTGCACCCCGGCCGCTCCGAGCGCCACCATGGCCGCAGTCATGGCGCCATCCGCGATGCCACCCGCCACAAAGACCGGCACCTCATGGATCTGCGGCAGAATTTCCTGAACCAGCACCATGGTTGAAACCGGTCCCACATGCCCTCCGGCTTCATGTCCCTCGATGATCAGGGCATCGGCCCCGCGCTGAACCAACCGTTTGGCCAGAGCCAGGGAGGGAGCGAACAGAATCACCTTGACCCCGGCGGCACGCAAGGTCTCGACGGTCTCCCGCGTCGGGATGCCACCCGCCAGCACGCAATGGGTCACCTTCTCCTCGATGACCATGGCCACGAACTCGGGCAGGGCCGGATTCATGAGGATCAGATTGATGCCGAACGGCTTGTCGGTCATGGTGCGCACGGCACGCACCTCGGCGCGCGCCAACTCCACCGGCATGCTGCCCGTGGCCAGCACCCCGAACCCCCCTGCCTCGGAGATGGCCGCCACCAGATGACGCTCGGAGAGCCACGACATGGCCCCACCCAAAACCGGATGCTGCACACCCAGAAATTCTCCACCCCGTTTCCAGGAGTCCGGGATCGTTGCCATGGTCATGCTCCATTTTTCCAGATTCAGTGATTCATCGACCCAAATGACGAAAAAGACCGGACACCATGGCCCGGTCTTTTTCGTCCCAACCAGCACTTCTCAAGATGGCTTCCGGAGCGCGTCCGAACCGCAGGAACGTCGCTCAGGCCGCTGCGGCAATCGCGTCGAGGTCGTCCTCGTCATCCAGATCTTCCGGATCGTGCAAGGCGACCCGCGCCGACGGCTTCTTGCCCGAGGAGGGACCGATGCAGACCTTGAGACGCTCTTCCAGACGATTGAGCGCCCATTTGGGATCGATGTTGACCAGCGAGCAGATCCAGTTGAATGAGCCTGGCTCCATGGAGGAGGAGTGAAACCACTTGCGCAGCGTGCGATAATCGTAGCGGAAAACCGGGTCTTCCATCACGGCCGGATCCTGACGATAACGCTCCAGGGCAACGAGATCACGGACCGCCCGATCCATGACCGCCATCCAGAGATGGGTATCGTTATTATCCACGGCTGGTTCATGCATCAGTTCCGAAACGACCGATTTGTTCATATTCAACTCTCCCTGTTAGACCCAATGGCCCGTCTTCATTAAGATTTATAGGAGAACAACGCCGTCGGAGCGCATCCTGATTCAAAGCATGCGCGCGCTCCGGGCAACCTGTCACGATCTGCGACGCTCCGGGGATGGTTTCCCTGGGCATCCGAGGCCGCGCCCCATTTGTAACATAGCGTAAATGGGAAAAATGCATCCAAAGCGCGTGAATCATAGCCGAAACATTCTAAAAATGATATAGAAATTTTCGCTGAGATCCATTTTCGCCCGAGTCTGGCGTCAACCGACTCGTCCAGCTTGATTTCTCTGGTGGAATACCGATACACTGATCAAAGCCGTGTCAGATGGGCACGGTCCGTAACAACCCGTAACAAATGTCGCGCGTTCAGGGGAAGATTTCGTCATGGCCGAGGAAGATGATGAACTTTTGGGCATGTTCGTGCAGGAAGCTACCGAGCATTTGGAGACCATTGAGCCGGATCTTCTGACCCTGGAAGAACGCGGAGACGGCACAGACCCGGAGATCATCAACCGGCTGTTCCGCAGCGTCCACTCGATCAAGGGGTCAGCCGGATTCTTCGGGCTTTCCAGCATCACCAAGTTGAGCCACACCATGGAGAACCTGCTGGGCAAGGTGCGCGACAAATCCATGTCGATCAGCCCTGCCGTGACAGACAGCCTGCTCTCCGGGCTTGACAAGCTGCAAACCATGATTCACGACGTCTCCGCGAGTGAATCGGTGGATGCCAGCGAACAGATCGCCACCATTCAGGCCATCCTGGAAGGAAGCGGCAGCACTCTGCCGCCGCCACCCAAGCAGGTGGCACCGCCACCGACGCCCAAAGCGGCCCCGGAACCGGAACCGGCACCCGCCCCGGAGTCCGAACCGGAACCCGCCGAAGATCCTCTCGACGCCTCCTCGGCCACGGAAGATTCCTCGACCAAAAAACCGGTGCCGATCAAGACGTTCGATCTTGACAAATACCCGGAGGCCATTGCCGAAGCCGTCACCCACGGACGCCGTTTCTTCTCGATCACCCTCGACCTCCCCCCAGGCAAGGAGGAGAGGATCGATCTGTTCAACACCACCAAATCCCTGATGGAGTCGGTCGGCTCGATCGTGACCACGGATCCGGCCTTCCAGTCCAACAAGGAACTGGAGGCCGTCACCGAAAGCAGTCTCTCGGTGCTGCTCTCCACGGTGCTGGAAGACGATCTGCTGCTCTCTTTGCTCCAGGTGGCGCCGGATCATATCCAGAAACAGGCCCTGCCCGCCGGTGCCGCCCAGGCGGCCATGGCCCGCAAATCGGCGCCACCCGCCGCGCCTGCGGTGCAGACCTCCCTGGCCCGGGACGATGACGACGACGAAGAGGCCCAAAGAACCAAAAGCCCCCATACGCCCCGGCTGCGCAAACCCAAATATGCGCCCTCGGCCAAACGGGGCGCGGCGGCCAAACCCGGCGCACCGACCAGCAAAAGCTCCAGCCCCACGGTCGAAGAGACCTTGCGGGTCAGCGTCTCTTTGCTCGACGAACTGATCAACAACGCCGGGGAACTGGTGCTGGCCAGAAACCAGCTCTCGCGCGCCGCAGTCGAAGTGCAGGCCAAATTCCCCCACTTCGGACCGTTGGTGCAAAACCTCGACTCCATCACCAGCCGCATCCAGGAGCGGGTGATGCAGGCCCGCATGCAGCCGGTGTCGGTGGTCTTCAACAAGTTCCCGCGCATCGTGCGCGACCTGGCCCACAAGCTGGGCAAAAAGATCGATCTGGAACTGCGCGGCGGCGATGTCGATCTGGACAAGTCGGTGATCGAACATCTCTCCGACCCCCTCACCCACATGATCCGCAACGTGGCTGACCACGCCATCGAACTGCCCCAGGACCGGCTGGCCTGCAACAAACCCGAGGCCGGACAGGTGGAACTGGCCGCCTATCACGAAAACGGCATGGTCAACATCTCCTTGGCCGATGACGGCGGCGGCATCGATGCCGAACGGGTCAAGGCCAAAGCCCTGGAACGGGGCGTGATCACCGAACGCCAGGCCGATACCATGAGCGAAGAGGATGCCCTCGACCTCATCTTCGCGCCGGGCTTCTCCATGGCCAAGAAAATCTCCGATGTCTCGGGCCGTGGCGTGGGCATGGACGTGGTGCGCACCAACATCGAAAAACTCGGCGGCACGGTCCAGATCCTCTCCAAGGTCGGCAAAGGGACCACCATCATCCTCAAACTCCCGCTGACCCTGGCCATCATTCCGGCCATGATCGTCTCGGCGGGCAATCAGCGCTTCGCCATTCCGGAAATCGGTCTGGTGGAGATCGTGCGCGTGGCCGAATCCGACCGCGCGCAACAGATCGAAATCGTCGGCAACGCCCCGGTGTTGCGCCTGCGCAACATGCTGCTGCCTCTGGTGGATCTGACCGATGTGCTCAACATCCCCAGAATCCGCAGCAACGGCGATGGCCCGGATCGCCGCGAACGGCTTTCGGACCGCCGCGCCAGCTTCAAAAAGGCCCAGGATGGCGTGCTCAACAACAACGTCACCATCAATGGGAATGGCAACGGTAACGGCAACGGCGACCGCCGCGATCAACCCACCGACCGCCGCGATCCCCATACCCTGGTGGCCTATGTGATGGTGCTGAATGTCGGCGGCAACGAATTCGGCATGGTGGTGGACGAGGTGCTCGACAGCGAAGAGATCGTGGTGAAACCTCTGCCCGCCTTCTTCAAAGACAATCCCTGCTTTTCGGCCACGACCATCCTGGGCGACGGCAGCGTCTCCTTGATCATCGACTATGCCGGACTGATGGAACAGGCCCAGATCAACTTCAGCAACGTGGAACGGGCCACCCGCATGGACCTGGACGAGGAACGCCGGGCCGCCCTGCGGGAACGCCAGAACATCATTCTCCTGGAGACCGGAACCGGACTCATCATGGGCATTGTCCACAGCATGGTGCGCCGCGTGGAGAAAATCTCCCCGAAACTGCTCGACACCATCGGCGGTCTCCCCTATGTCCGCTACGACGGCAAGACCTTCCGGGCCATCTACCCGGATCATGTCCTGGGGCTGGAAGGGATGGGACTCTCCCGCAACAGCACCGACACCGAAGAAGAGGAGGATCTCAACCTCTGCATGGTGGTGCCCAACATCCCGGACATCCAGGCCGGCCTGATCTTCTCGCGCATTCTCGATACCCGGGAGACCAACATCGACCTGGATTGCCGTGCGATTCAGGCCCCCGGACTCTTCGGATCGGCCCAGATCGACGACCGGGTGGTCCTCTTCCCGGATGTCAACGCGGTCTTCGAGATGGCAGGCATCCGTCCGCCGTGGCTGCCGCCGCAGGTGGAAGGCGCCGGCTTCCGCGCCCTGGTGGTGGACGATACCCCGTTCCTGCGGGTACTCACCAGCAATTACCTCAGTTCGGTAGGCTTCGAAGTGGATCAGGCCGAAGATGGCCAGGCCGCCATCGGCATGCTCAATCGTGGCGATTACGACCTGTTGGTGACCGATCTCAACATGCCGGTCATGGATGGCTTCGAGTTGGCCAACGAACTCAATGGCACGCCCCATGCGGAAATCCCGATGATCGCGACCACCTCTTCCATCTCCTCGGAGCTGGAGGATCGCTGCACCCGGGCCGGATTCGTCAGTTGCGTCCCAGCCATCGACAAGAACCGTCTGCTCAAGGTGGTCTCCACTTTGCGCACCCGTTGATGATTTGACACCAAAGAAACCAGAACCGCTGGAGTAACCAGAACCATGCTCGTCAGCACCTTCACCCTGGGCGACCTCTATCTGGGAATCGATATTCTCCTGGTCCGCGAGATCAACCGTTCCATGGAGTGTACCCCGGTTCCCGGCTCCCCGGACTATATCCGGGGCATGCTGAACATTCGCGGACGGGTCATCACCCTGTTCGACCTGAAATCCCGGCTCTGCTGGTCCAAACCAGACGTGGTCGGCGAAACCCGGGGCAAACAATACAACGTCATCATGAAAACCCGTGACGAAGTATTGAAGATCAATCACGAACTGGCCATGACCAAATGTCCCTGGGAAGACCCGGTCGGTCTGGCCGTGGATCAACTGGGCGACGTGCGCGACATCGTGGACGACAACATTCTGCCGCCACCGGCCAACCTGACCGGCATCTCGGCGGATTTCGTCCATGGGGTGGTGGAGTTCGAGCGCAATCTGCTGATCATTCTCGATGTGGCCACAGTGCTGGGGCTGAACAATCAGGCTTCAAGTTGACCCTGATGGCTGACCGGAACGAACAGCTCCTCCAGGAGATTCGCACAGAGATCACACGCGAAGTGGACAGCGTGCGCGTGGAGATGCAACAGATCCGCTCATTGGTGCAAGACGCCATTGTCAAACTGACCGACAGTTTCAATGGCCTGCGCGACAAATCCAATGACCAGTATGATCTTGTCTCCTCGCTCACCCAGTCCATGGATGTCTCCAAGGAGGCGGATGACTCCACCATCAGCATTCGCAAGTTCGTCTCCGAGACCGACAAGATCCTGCGCACCTTTGTGGATCACATCATTCTGGTGAGCCGACAGAGCATGGAGATGGTCCACCGCATCGACGCCCTCGCCGGGCAGATGGCCGAGGTGGTACTGCTGATCAAAGATATCAACGGCATTGCGGAACAAACCCATGTTCTTTCCCTCAATGCCCGGATCGTGGCCGCGCGGGCCGGGCAGGCCGGCCGATCCTTTGCCGTGGTGGCCGACGAGGTGCGCAAACTGGCGGGAAATTCGCACAATTTCAGCGGCAAGATCAGCGAAGTCATCGATCATGCCCGCGAAAACATCCTGGCCACCAAGGAGATCATCGAACTGATGGCCTCCAAAGACATGAGTTTCGCGATCGAATCCAAAGGACGGGTGGATTTCATGATGGAGGAGGTCAACGCCATCGATCTCTTTACCGCCGAAACCATTGGCAAGGTGGCGGAGATCACCCAGGAGATCAACATGCGCGTCGGGATCGCGGTGATGTCCTTGCAGTTCGAGGATATGGTCACCCAGCTCACCCAGAGCATGGAACGCAAGTTCGTGGTGCTGGAAAACCTGGCCAGGATGTTCCCCGCCGACATCGGCCCGCAGAGCGCCGCAGAGATTCGCGCCGCACTGGCCGAACAGGTGGAACTCTTCGATGCCGCCGATCGCCAGGCCGTGCAGCAGACCAGTATGGATGAAGGCGGCATCGAGTTGTTCTGACGGCCATCCGGTTTGGAAACCGTCTTGGCGAAAGAGGCACGGGCCATGGCCCAATCATTGAAAGAAAAGAGAGAGTCCGGGAGATTCATCTCCCAGGATTTTGACTTTAAATAAAAACTTTAAATTTGGTTTAAAGTCACAACCCTGGGGGACGAATCCCCCAGACCCCCTCTTTTCTCTCAAACGTGTACCGCTCGAACCGGTCGCGGTTGGATGCATTCGGAAGAAACTTTTTCAATTCACCTCATGAGTACAGGAGAACCCCATGTCTGGAACCATTCACGTCACCCGCAACGACAAGGAGACCATCATTGGCGTCAAGGGACGTTTCAACTTTGAAATGCACTCCCAGTTCCGCGCCGCCTACCAGAGCGAGTCGGGGGAAGACAACCAGGGACGGCGTTTCGTGATCGATCTGGCCGGAACCGAATACATCGACTCCTCGGCGCTGGGCATGCTGCTTTTGCTGCGGGAAGAGGCCGGCGCCAACGAATCCGACATCGAGATCGTCAACACCCGCCCGGAGATTCGCAAGATTCTCGAAACGGCCAATTTCCAGCGTCTGTTCAAAATCGCCTGACCAGCGCCCAAACCGGCATGAAAATCCTGATCGTCGATGACGACCCGATCAACCGGACCATTCTGCAACGGTTGCTGGGCAAAGAGGGGCACGAGGTGATCACGGCCGACAATGGCCGTGATGGCGTGGATGAGTTCATGCGCCATCAACCGGACCTCGTGCTGCTGGATATCCGCATGCCGGGCATGAACGGCTATGAAGCGGCGCGTGAGATCAAAAAACTGCACACCTCCCGCTTCACGCCGATCATTTTCCTGACTGCGGTCACCGACGACGAAGGGTTGGTGCAGTGCATCGAGGCCGGTGGTGACGATTTTCTGACCAAGCCGTTCAACCGCACCATTCTCCAGGCCAAAATCGGTGCCATGGAGCGGATCCGGCAGTTGCACGCCCGGCTGCGGATGCAAAAAGAGGAGCTGGAACACCACCAGGAGCGGGTCCAACAGGAACTGGAGGTGGGTCAGCACATTTTTTCGCATATCGTGCGCGCCGGCAACCTGCTGGACGCCCCCTGCCTCAACCACTGGACCTCGCCGATGACGCTGTTCAACGGCGATCTGCTGGTGGCCAGCTACAATCCGGCCGGGGGACTGCACATCATGCTCGGAGACTTCACCGGTCATGGACTTTCGGCGGCGGTTGCGGCCATGCCGGTGGCTGACATCTTCTACGACATGACCGCCCAGGGATTTTCCATCGGCGATCTGGCCGAGGCGATGAACGTCAAGCTGCTTTCGATCATGCCGCGCCGGATGTTCTGCGCCGCCTGCCTGATCGAGGTGGACCACCGGCAGAAAAGCCTCAACATCTGGAACGGCGGTCTGCCGGATGTGTTGATCACCGACGGATCGGGACGGCTGGTCCAAAAGATCCCGTCCAACCACATCCCGCTCGGCGTGACCCGCATGACCCGCGAGGACCGCAAGGTGGAACTCCTGGAAATGCGGCCCGATTACCGGGTTTTTCTGCTCTCCGACGGGGTGACCGAAGCGACCGATCCGGACGAGAGCATGTACGGCACCGAACGTCTGGAGCGCCACTTCGACGGCACCCATCCACCCGACACGCTGTTCCGCGTCATTCTGGACGACCTGGAACGGTTCCGCAACAACGCCCAGCAGAGCGACGACATCAGCCTGCTGGAGATCGTCTGCGACCGGGCGGGAGAAGAGCCGAAAGGAAACGAAGAGAAACGCCAGCGCACCGCCATCCCGCCCACCTCCTGGGATGCCGCGTTCGTCTTCAGTGCGCACACCCTCAAGACCGTCGATCCCCTGCCGACCATCGTCAACGCCGTAATGAATCTCCAGGCGCCGAGCGGACATCGGGAACGGCTCTACACCATTCTGGCGGAATTGTACTCCAATGCCCTGGACCATGGTCTGCTGCGGCTCGATACCCGCACCAAGAAAACCCCCGAGGGATTCATCCGCTATTACATGGAACGGGAAGAGCGTCTGGCCAAACTGGAAGAGGGAACGATCCGACTGGAGTTGACCCATCGTCCGATCCCGGAAGAGTCAGGCGCGACGGAATCCCATGGCGGCGAAATTCTGATCCTCGTGGAAGATACCGGACCCGGCTTCGAAATCGATCAGATCCATACCCAACTCCAAGGCAACATCGGCCATGGGGGCCGAGGCATCGCACTGGTCCGATCCTTGTGCCACGCATTGGAATATCAGGGGCGCGGCAATCGCGCCAAGGCGGTATATCGATGGACCGTTTAGGTCTCGCAAGCGGGATGGAAGCGATTCATGGCTGAATTTCTCAATGCCACGGTGGTGGATGATACCATCACCTATCGCATGATCATGAAGAAAGTCGCGGAGAGTATTCCCGGCATCCGGGTTACCAACACCTCCTCCAACGGCAAGCTGGCGTTGGACAAGATCGTTGCGCAATTCGCCGCCAACGATCCGGAAAAGCCGGATGTGGTGCTGCTGGACGTGGAAATGCCGGTCATGGATGGTCTGGCCACCCTCAAGGAGCTGCGCAAACGGTTTCCCAGGCTGACGGTGGTGATGGTGAGTTCAACCTCCCGAGCCAATGCCAACATCATCGTCGAGTGCCTCAATGCCGGCGCCATGGATTTCATCACCAAACCGCTGGAAGACAATGTGGAGCGCGCCAAGACCACCTTGCGCCACAGTCTGGAACCGATCCTGACCCTGCTGCGGCAGAATCTGGAAAACGACAGCCCCGCTTCGCCCGGCCAGGGCGCAGCCGCGTCGGCTGCGGGCATGAGCCAGCCCACAACGACCCTGCCCGGCTATCCGACCTCCCGTGCGCCCACGCCGACCCAGCCTCCGGTCCGCACCCCTGCTGCCGCTGCGCCCGTGCTGCCACGTCTGGAAGAACGTCCCGTTTTTTCCATGCCCGCCCAAACCCCGCGCACGGCCATCTCCCTGAAAACCGCGATCCGGCCGGATCTGCTGCTGATCGGATCCTCCACGGGCGGACCTGCCGCGCTGACGACGATTTTTTCCATTCTCCGGGAATCGCTGCCGATTCCCATTCTGATCGTGCAGCACATGCCGCCGGTCTTCACCACCTCGCTGGCTGCCCAATTGAGCCGCGCTTCGGGCCTGACGGTCAAAGAGGCACGAGACGAACAACCCCTGACGCCGGGCAGTGTCACCATCGCCATGGGAGGACGACATATGACCTTGCAAAATCGCGAAGGAACCTTCAAACTGATTCTCAATGACGGACCCAAGGTCAACGAATGTCGACCAGCAATCGATGTGCTCTTCATGTCTGTGGCCGCCTCCTTTGGCGGCACGGTGCTGAGCGTGATCCTGACCGGCATGGGACGGGATGGGACCAATGGCGTGGACGCACTGAAACGGGGAGGAAAAACCTGGTGTATCACCCAAGACAAACAATCCTGCGTGGTGTATGGCATGCCTCGTTCCGTTGAGGAAAAAGGACTGTCCGATGAATCCTTGCCTTTGGATGCCATCGGCCCCAGAATCATTCAACTCTGCAACCCATCAGCGGCCCGCTGACCATGGCCATCACTCAAGAAGAATTTGACCTCATCCGCCATTTCATCAATGAGCACAGCGGTATTCAGATCAACCCTGGCAAGGAATATCTGATCGAAAACCGACTGACCGTGCTGCTGGTGCAGAACGGTTGCGAGAACTTTATCCAGTTGCATGCCAAACTGAAAACCGACACCGGCCCGTTGCGGACCAAGGTGATCGACGCCATGACCACAAACGAAACCTTGTGGTTCCGCGACGACTCCTTTGCTGCGGCCCTGTCCGACCATGTGGTGCCCATGCTGGTCAAAAAGGCCCGCACCGCACCCCAGGTGCGCATCTGGTCTGCGGCCTGCTCCACCGGACAGGAGCCCTACTCCATCTCGATGCTCATCAACGAAGAGTTGCGCAAGGTGGATGCCCCCCCGCCGGCAAGCAAGTTCTCCATTCTGGCCACCGATCTGTCGCCTTCGGCCATCGTGCTCGCCTCCTCGGGACGCTACAGCCAATTGGCCATCTCCCGTGGCATGCGCCCCGATTTCCTGGAGCGCTACTTCAAGAAAAACGGCATGGTCTACGAAATCGTGCCGGAAGTGCGCAACCTGGTCAAGTTCCAACAGTTCAATCTCATGAGTCCCTTCACGGAGCATGGACTGTTCGACTTTCTGCTCTGTCGCAATGTGTTGATCTATTTCTCCGATGAACTGAAGCGCCAAATCTATGGCAAGATCCACGACAGCCTGCAAAAAGACGGCGTATTGGCCATCGGCGCCTCGGAATCACCCAGAGGTTACACCACGGCATTTCAACAAGTCATGATGGGCAGCGCCGCCATGTACCGGCCAACCTGAACATGAATACCTGTCAAGAAACAAGCGAGTCGCAACCTGGAAACACGTTTGAACAAAGTGAAAACCCATGAAACTACTCACCATTGACGACTCCAGAACCATTCGTCGCGTCATCAGCGGCATCGGCGCCATGGTCGGCTTCGAGGTGCTCGAAGCCGAAAACGGCGATGCGGGTATCAAAGTCCTGGAACAACAGGGCGATGAAGTGGCCCTGATCCTCCTGGACTGGAACATGCCCGGCATGAATGGCCTTGAAGTGTTGAAACTGGTCAAGGCCGATCCCCGCTGGGCCCACATCCCGGTGATGATGGTGACGACCGAAGGAGAAAAAGACTATATCATCAAGGCAATCCAGGCCGGAGCGATCCATTATCAAACCAAACCCTTCACCCAGGAAGAGATGGCGACCCGGATCATGGAAGCCCTGGGAATGGGTGGTCTGTAACCACCGCTCTTTGGACAGCCCCTTTCAACCTGCACGGAGCCACGCATGAGCGGAGCCGATTCCACCGAACTGATGAACAAACTCCTCACCGGCCTGCGTCTGGCAGTCACGGAAATGATGACCGCCATGGCCATGTCCGAGGTGGTCTTCGCCGGTCAGGAGAGCGCGGACTCCTTCACCCTCACCAACGAAGTGGTGGGACTGGTCCGATTGGACGGACAATTGCAAGGCATGGTCGGAGTGTCATGCAGCCAGTCATTGCTGCGCGAAATCGTCTCGCGCATCGTGGGATTGGCCCCGGATGAACTGGCCATGGAAGATCTGCTCGACGGCGCGGCAGAACTGGCCAACATGGTGTGCGGCGGCATGAAAACCAAAGCCCAGATCGGCAGTGTGCAACTCTCCCCACCGGTATCCATCGTGGGGCAGGAGTATACCGCCCAATGGAAAACCAATCATCCAACCACGGTCTTCACCTTCCAGATGGACGAAGGCGTCCTGATGGTGCATGCCAGCCTGTAGATGGGTGCGGAAAAGACTTGCCCCCGGCCCTTTTTTTTGCGAAAGTATCGTTTTTTACCCAACGGTGTATCGTTTCAACCAGCCCGAAGGATTTCAGAGAGGGAATATGCGCGTATTGATCGTTGACGATTCCAGCGTCATGCGGAAAATTGTGGCTCGCGGCCTGCGTCAGGCCGGGTTCAAAATCACGGACATCCTGGAAGCAGGGGATGGCCAACAGGGCATGGATCTGCTCAAGACCGACAGCAACTTCAAGCTGATCCTCTCGGACTGGAACATGCCGATCATGGATGGCCTGAATTTTGTCAAGTCGGTGCGTGGCGGCCCTCCGGCCATCAAGAACATCCCCATCGTCATGGTGACCACCGAAGGTGGCGAAGGCAAAGTCGGCGCTGCCATGGAAGCAGGGGCCAACGGTCACATCAAAAAACCGTTCACCCCGGAAACCCTGCAACAGGAACTGGAACGGTTTCTCAAGTAGTCCCATGCCGACCAGAAAAGGATCGGAAGAAACACCATTGTTCATAACTGCAAACCAGTCGTACAATGGTGTTTCTTCACTTCCCCACCACATCTCCTCCCCAACCAATCTCCGCTTGACCGGTCCCACTCAAGCAGCCATTTCAAATACACACTTTTGAAAAAAAAGAGAGGGTCTGGGGGATTCTTCCCCCAGGGTTTTGACTTTGCCTTTGAAAACAAAAATTTTTATAAATATTTTTTATTTTTAAAGACAAAATCAAAACCCTGGGGGAGGAATCCCCCAGACCCCTTCTTTTCTTTCAATCGTCCCACCACGAATCGTGCACGCTCCGGAACTGCCTCCTCTTCGATAACGTGGTATGAAACTTGCTTTTTAACATCTCGCCAGATCCTAGGATGACACCCATGTGGATATATGCGAGTGAGCGAGCATTAAACGATGGAAACCCCCCAAGATATCGTCAAACGGGCACGCCCCTTTTTCCTGAATTATTTCACGAAATTGGGCAACGACCTGAACACCCTGACCGCCGCTCCCGTGGTCTGCACGCTGCAAGAGATCGAGTTGAACCGAGGTCGCGACGACCTGGAACTGCTCTTCGAAGCGGATCGCAGCGTGGCCTACGTCCTGGAAGACGGGATGCATTCGGGTGACATCCATCTGATTTTTGACATCGCCACCTCCATTGCCCTGACCGGCCTCATGATGATGATGGGAGCTTCGGTCATTCAGAGTCAGGTCAAGAACCGGGAGTACAACGAGGAGATCCAGGAGGGCTTTCAAGAGGTTTCCAACCAGGTGGTGGGCGCACTCAACGACCTGGTGGAAAAGAAACTCCCGGACGGTGGCCACCTTTTCCTGGAAAGCACCACCCACGTCACCTATGGGGACTTCCCTTCGACCTTCCGGGAAGGCACCACCTATCTGGCCGTGACCGTTCAGATTCAGGTCTCTGATTTTCCACCACAAAATGCCTATTGGGTCCTGTCTCGCGGTTTTGCCGAAACGTTGCTGAAGGTCAAGATTCCCGGTACGGACGCCGAAATCGCAGGAGAGACCCAGCAAGGCAAAGGTGGCAGTGGTGCAGCCGACAGCGCCAAGGCCGCCGAAGAGGCGGCCAAAGCTGCCGAAGCGGCCAAAGCGGCTGAAGAAGCGGCCAGAGCTGCCGAAGCCGCCAAAGCCGCCGAAGCCGCCAGAGCGGCAGAAGAGGCGGCCAAAGCCGCCAAAGCCGCCGAGGCCGCCAAAGCGGCAGAAGCCGCCAAAGCTGCGGCAGCCAAGGCAGCAGCCGGCAAAAAAGGAGGCGCAGCCGCCAAGGGTGCACCGACAGGTGGCAAGGATGGCGCCAAAGGCATGGCCGGAGGCAAGGACGAAGAGAGCGAATTCACCTTCCTGGATCCTTATCAGGCCGGTGACGATCCAGGTCGGGAGATGCTGAACTCCCTGGAAGGGCTGGAAGGGGAGGAACCGCGCCGTGGCGGACTGGCACCCGGCGGAAAATCGGGAGGCAAGGCATCGATTGCCACCGGACCGATCTTCGGCCCCCTGCCAACGATCCAGTATGCCAAGGATTCCCTGCCCACGCCCAACGATGCGGGCAGTGTCACCACCGTGATCACCGACTACCCGTTCACCCTCAAGGAGGACGAACGGGTGATCGTGGCCATCAATGCGATGCGTCAGGACGGCTATCGTTACATGGGTGTGGTGCGCAGTGGCAAACTGATCCGGGTGATCAGTCAGAGCGATCTGCGGCAGATCATGGGGCCATTCTTTGGCACCAAGGCGATGAATGCCCGCGACAAGGCCTTGTGTCAATTGCCCATCGGCAAGATCAACGCCACCCAAAAGGTGATCGCCGTCGGACTGGACAGTTCCATTGGTCAGGCTGCGGACATCATGATGGAAAACCGTCTGCACGCCCTACCCGTGGTCAGCGCCCAGGGGGTGTTGCGGGGGTTTGTCACGCTGCACGGCCTGGTGGATTTTTATCGTCGCAAGAAACAGATCTGAAGAGATCGAACCGCACCCACGGCGGGATATGATATCATTTGTCAACGGGGTCCAGGGGCCATTGGCCCATGGTGGGGTCCAGGGGCGAAGCCCTTGGGACTTTGGCCTTTGGCGCGCTTTGCCGCAGGCGATGCCTTTGGGCCAAGAAATCATCCTCCCGGAATAGATATTAAAGAAAAAGAAGGGGTCTGGGGGATTCTTCCCCCAGACCCCTTCTTCTTTTTCAATAGTGGACATCTCCCGCACCGCCGTCGTTCAACCCGCCGCGATCACAATCTGACTGTTCGAAAGCGTCGCAACCCCACTCAACGTGGCCAGAGTCACCGCCGCAGCAGAACCGTTGCCATCCGGATCATAGCGCAAGACGTGGGTGGTGGTGTTGAACAAAAACCGCTGCGCGCTGGTGGAGGCGCTCCCGGAACCACTGGCCCGAAAACGGGTCGCTCCCAAAGTGCCTGCGGCCAGCTTGCCGAAATTCGCACTGACAAAAACCAGTTTGTCCCCCTGCAACGCGCTGAAATCGGTGATGGTGTCTCCCCCCTCGGAGGGTTTCTCGAATCGGAACTGATCCGCGCCCCCCTCGCCACTCAACCGGTCCGATCCAATCCCGCCGATCAACCGATCCGCCCCGGCGCCACCGTACAACAGATCGTTCCCGGCCAACCCCCGCAGCAGATTGGCACCGCCATTGCCCCGCAGGGTATTGACCAGCGCATTGCCAACGCCATCGACCGCACCGGTTCCGGTCAGAGTCAGATTCTCCAGATTGGCACCCAGCGTCCAGGTGACGGCACTGCGCACCAGATCCGTGCCGGAGGAGGTCTCCTCGCTCACGACATCCCCCGCACTGCCAACCACATAAGTATCGTTGCCACCGCCGCCAAACAGATGATCCGCCCCGGCGCCACCCTCCAACTGATCGTTGCCTGCCCCGCCATACAGCCAGTCGTCCCCGGCGCCACCCAGCAAACGATCGGCCCCGGCCTCGCCACGCAAAATGTTGACCGCGCCATTGCCGGTCAGAGTGTTGTCCAGCGCGTTACCCGTACCATTGACGGCACGACTGCCGGTCAGGGTAAGCGAGAGCACACCCTCGCCCAGAATCTGACTGGTGGCGCTGTCGATGTGCGTCACCAGCGTCACCGGGGTCGTCTGGGAACCGGAGATGGTTCCGGAGTTTGCATCCCCATCATAGCCCACATACCACCATGTGCCGGTCACGGTCCGGGACTGAAGATCGGCGTAAGCCGTCAGGGTGGTGACGCCATCCTCCACCTGATTGAGCGCATGAATCTCCAGCGAGACCACACCCGTTGCCGTGATCGTGCCGGTCAGACGGTACACGCCTCCATCCTCGGCACCGGCCTGACCCGTGATGGTGCCATCGGTGGCAACCGTAAACGACCAGCTCCCGAAATGATTCCCGGAGAAAGTGCCCGACCAGACCCCGGCATAATCGGCCAGCGCGGTATCGCCTTCGCTGGTCGCATCGGCTGCGGTGAGGCTCACCAGATAAGCGCCGGTCGAACTGTCACTGCCTCCGGCAGCGAGATAATAGGTGCCGGAAACCATGGGAGTGTAGAGCAGCCGGGCATTGTCATTGCCGCCGCCATTGTCATCCTGACCCACGATGGTGCCATTGGCGTCCAGAATCTGTAGCACACTGTCCAGCGCACTGCCGCTCTCTTTGGATTGGGTGGCGGTATAAAGACGCCCGGCCTCCAGGGCAAGACGATACCAGTCCTGATCCCCTGCGCTGTCGATGGTGCCGGAGAGGGATTGACCGCTGACCAGCGCAGTCGTGGTCGCCGAGGTATCCGGGATCAGATCCTGGGAGAGAGACACGGTCATGCTCCCGGAGTAACTGCCCACAAAAGTATAACCGTAATAACTGCTTTCCCAGGTGCCGGAGGTGGTTCTGGAATAGAGACTGGATTGCCCCGTGAAGGTGACCACCATGCCCAGGCCACCATAACCCGTCCCCGAAGAGGTCACGACCATGCCTCCGCTGGCATCGACCGCCCCCGAAAGATAGGTCACGTCACCATAGACATCCGTCGCCGTACCCGTGGCATGGCCGGTCGAATCGATGAGATAGGACCAGACTCCGGCATTGTCGCCGGTAAAACTTCCTGACCAGGTGCCAGCATAATCACTCACAGCCATGACGGTTCTCCTTGAGCAGCAGGGTTACTCGTGCACGATCGAAATCGGGGTCAAAACCGGAACCACGGAATCGATCACCTGTGAAATCACCGGCACCTCCTCTTCGCCTTCCGAGAAGGTGGTCGGTTCATCATCCGGCTCGGCGGACACCGGCTCTTCGACCCGTTCGGGTGCGGTCTGTCTGACGGGTGCCGGAACGGAGATCGGCGCAGCCTCTGCCGGACGGGCCTTGTGAGACGGCTTTTTCGTCTGCGCAGGACGGGCTGCCACGATCGGCGCGGCAGGACACGGGGATTGATCCAGAACCCGACAATTGGCGGCCAACACGGTCTGCCGCCAATCCCCGAGCGAGACGAAGCGGTAATTTTCCCGCTCCGCCGCCTCCAGCACCATGGGCAGGGCGCGCAGCGTGACCGCATGCTGACTGTGGAACAGGAGAACGGCGCCAGGATGAAAATGACGGATCACATTCCTGGCCATGGTCTCGGCCCCGATTCCGGTCCAGTCACGGGAGTCGATGGTCCAGAGAATGGTCTCCATGCCGTTGTCCTTGGCCATGCGCACCATGGATTCGGTAAAGTCCCCATAGGGTGGCCGGAAAAAGGACAATGGCACGCCAAGATTGGTCAACGCCTCCTTGCCCTGACGGAAATCCTCGGCAAGCGTGGTCTGGGAGAACCAGCGCAACCGATTGTGCCGGAAGGAATGATAGCCGATCTCGTGGTGGCGTTCATGCACTTTTTTGACGATCTCCGGCAGCGCCTTGACCTTGGTGCCCAGATAGAAAAAAGTGGCGGGCACCCCGTGTTTTTCGAGCACTGAGATGGTTTCCAGATCTTTTTCGTCCGGACCGTCATCAAAGGTGATCGACATGACCCGATCTTCGGGACGGGTCAGGGCATCCACGGACAGAACCACCTCTCCGCCCGGATAAAGATAATGCGGCGTGAATTGCGAGGTGTCGTACCTGGCCGGCGATTTGTCCGCGGATTTGTCCGGCGACTTGTCCGGCGATTTGTCCGACGACTTGTCCGACGGCTTGCTCGCAGATTTATCCGGCTCATCCGACGCCGCGTGGAGCGCGGAGAGCGTCAACCCTCCACACAAGAAAAACACCAAAAACGCAACCCGGCGTGCAAAGGCAATCGATATGGACATGTGGGGGATCAAATACCGCGTATCGGGAAAAGTGTGGATCGATCGGAAAAAGAGACTCACCGGATTGTGACGGAAAAGAGACGAAACCGCCAGGATGGAAACCGTAAAAATGCAAAATCAACATCTGTGCCAGGAAGGATGTTTCTTCGCACACACGAAAATGGTATAGTGATGATCGGACCGAATGCCCTCTGCAACCGTCCGGAATGCATGCCATTCTGACGTTTTCACCCTCTTGCCGATCCACAGGAAGTCACACGGTGAACTGTTCCCATTGCCATCAGGATAACCGTCAAGGGGTTCGCTACTGCACCCGCTGTGGCACCCCTCTGGTCGCCATCTGTCCCCAGTGTCACGCGCCGCGCGCCGCCGAAGACACCTACTGCGGGGAGTGCGGCATTCGCTTGACACACCCTGCGACCAGTCGCCTGCTGCCTCTGTCCCCCGCCGCCGCTCTGCCGGGCGGATTCGCTCCCGTCGCCCCGCCGCCGGTCCCCATGGAGGCGGAACGCAAAAACGTCACGGTCCTCTTTGCCGACATCTCCGGCTTCACGGCCATGAGCGAAAAGATGGATCCCGAAGACGTCACCAACATCATGAACGGCTGCATGAAAATGCTGGCCGATATCGTTCATCGTTACGAAGGTCATGTGGACAAGTTCATCGGGGACTGCATCATGGCCCTGTTCGGCGCCCCCGTCACCCACGAGAACGATCCGGAACTGGCCCTGCGTGCCGCGCTCGACATGCAAAAAGAGATGGAAGAGTACAACACACATCTCCAGGGCCGCATCGAAAATCCTCTGACCCTGCATACCGGCATCAACTCCGGCATGGTGATCGCCGGCGGGGTCGGCTCGGACAAAAAAATGGAATACACGGTCATGGGCGATACCGTCAACCTGGCCGCACGCCTGGAATCTCTGGCCAAGAACGGCCAGACCTTCGTCTCGGGCTATACCTATAATCTCACCCGCCACCTGTTCGAATTCGTGCGCCACGACCCGATCAAGGTCAAAGGCAAAAAAGATCCGGTCGCCGTCTACGAGGTGATCCGCGCCAAAAGCGCCCAGGAACTCAACAACGATCCCGGTCAGATCGCCTCCCCGCTGGTGGGCCGGAACCGCGAAATGGAAACCTTGCGCTCCTGCATGGACCGCCACGCCGCAGGACAGGGCATGGTCGCCTTTCTCATCTCTCCGGCCGGGGTGGGCAAAAGCCGTATCCACCAGGAAATCAAACGACAATTTCTCAAGGGCGAACGGATCCAGGTGCTGGAAGGAGTCTGCCGCTCCTTCAACCGCGATACCAGTTACGCGGTCTTCATCGAAATCTTCCGGCAACTGTTCAACATCGACTCCGAAGACCTCGAAGAGTCCATGGCATCCAAACTGGCCACCAATCTGCCCCTGCTGCTGGGCGTCAACAGCGATACCCACAGCGACGAAATCCGCAAGGCCATGGTCTTCATCGGCGCAGCCATGGGATTGAAACTCGGCGACGAATTCGACGTGCCCCTGGACAGAATGAGTCCCCAGGAAATCAAAATGGGCATCTTCCGGGCCACGGCCTGGTTCCTGCAAAACCTGGCCAGCCGCAAACCCCTGATCCTCGCGCTGGAAGATCTCCATCTGGCCGACGCCACCTCGGTGGAACTGCTGGCCACCCTGTTCGAATCCGTCAAACTGGCGCCGATTCTGTTGCTGCTGCTGATGCGACCGGTCAGCGACCACCCCTCGAACAAACTCCCGCCCATCGCCGACAAGGAACTCGACGACCGGGCCATCGAAATCCATTTCAAACAGCTCACCCCGGCCGAGTGCGACGAGTTGACCCGACGGCTGCTGCGCTCCGAGGAGGTGCCGGAAGCGATCCTGCACCTGATCCGCAACCGGGGCGATGGCAATCCGATGTTCATCGAAGAGATCATCCGCAACCTGATCGACGAGGGAGTGGTGGTGGTGCCTCCCGGCGAACCCCCGCAGGTGGTGAAAAATCTCGACGAGGTGACCCTGCCCACCTCGATCCAGGGGATGTTCATCGCCCGCATGGACAAACTTTCGGCTGAACCCAAAGAGGTGCTGCTCACCGCTGCGGTGATCGGACCGATCTTCCGGCTCTCCCTGCTGGCACGACTCTTTCCCAACCAGGAACTGGAATCCAAACTGGCCCATCTGGTGGAAATGGGTCTGATCTTCGAGTCCAAAACCTTTCCGGAGATCGAATACAGCTTCCGCAACATCATGATCCAGGAGGCGATCTACTCGACGCTGCTGCACAAGAAACGGCGGGAACTGCATGCCGACGTGGCCATGGAACTCGCAGCCCTCTACGCCAACCGTCTGGAAGACCACTTCGAAATTCTCGCCCAGCATCATCTGCGCGCCGACCAGGCGGATCAGGCATATCTCTATCTGGTGAAAAGCGGTCTGAAGGCCAAGAAAAACGATGCCAACAACGCCGCGCTCTCGGCTTTGGAAAAAGCCGCCGAACTGGGCAAAACCCTCGAAGATCCCCCCCTGCCCCTGCTCGACACCCTGGTGATGCTCTCCGAAGTCCAGGAATTGTGCGGCGAATTCCAGACCGCCATCGAAACCCGTCGCCAGGTCATCACCAACATCACCGATCCTTTGAGCCGCATCGACCATCTGCGCCGCATCGGGCGACTGCACGAAAAACTCGAACAGTACGACCTGGCGATGGAGGTCTATGCCACCGCCCATACCGAATTAACGCCATTCCCAGACTCCATTGCCCTGGGGCTGGTGCTCATGAACGAAAGCTGGATCCTGAACCGGCTCGGCGAACGCCGCGAAGAGGCTGCCAAACGCGCCCGTCAGGCATTGGAAATTTTCGAATCCCACGGTGCCCGCGAACAGATCGCCATGGTCTGCAACAACCTCGGAGTCATCCTCGAACATCAGGGCGATCTGCACCAGGCTTTGGCATTCAACGAAAGAAGCCTCAAAATCTTTTCCGAACTCGGGGACAAGCGACAGACCGCCAACCTCTATCTCTCCATGGGCTTTCTGCACGAAAAAACCGGTGCCCTGGGGGATGCGCTCCGCTTCTTCGAGCTTTCCCACGAAATCATGCTGCGCATCGAAAACCCCTTCGGAGTCGGCACGGCCCTGATGCGCAAAGGCATCTGCCTCAACCGGCTCAACCGGCTGAGCGACGCGGAAAAAGCCCTCAAAGAGGCCTTGAGAATCCACCGTCAGCTCAACCTGACCCGCAAGGTGGTCTCCAACCTCTGGACCTTGTGCGAACTCTATCTGGCTTTGGGTTCTGCCGCAAAAGCGCGCAAAAACATGGAAGAGGCCCGCGTGATCGCCGCAGCCCGCGACGATATCCCGGATCTGGCCCAATGCGCCCTGATGGAGGCGCGCATTCTGATTCAGGAGCGTCAATCCCCGGACGAGGCCTTCCTGGAGGCCAGCCGACTCTTCCGTCTGTGCGGTCGCCAGTCAGCCGCCGAATCCGCCGAACGGGAACTGCAACGCCTGCGCGGAGCCTCGTCATGAACCAGGCCCGCTCCGCCCTGATCGTGGACGATGACCCGGCCACCCTCGCTCTGCTACAGACCATCCTGGAAAAGGCCAACTACCGGGTCAAAACCGAAGCGGTCAGCATGAATGTCCTGCCGCTCCTGGAACGGGAGCGGTTCGATCTCATTCTGCTCGACATCATGATGCCCGGCATCGACGGTCTGCAACTCTGTCGCACCATCCGCACCCGCCGGGAGTTCGACCACTGCAAACTGGTGATGGTCACCGCCAAGCCCTATGACTATGATCGACAACGGGCCATTCAATTCGGCGCGGACGCCTATTTCGTCAAACCCATCTCCCCATCCTCCCTGCTCGCGGAGTTGGATCGGGTCTTCATGGATGCCATGCACCTGCGCTTCTGGGGCGTGCGGGGCACCCTGCCGGTTCCCGGCGCCGCAACGCTGCGCCATGGCGGCAACACCAACTGCATCACCCTGCATCTCACCAAAGGCCCCTTTTTCATTTTCGATGCCGGCAGCGGCATCCGCTCGCTGTCCGATCATCTGCTGGCCGCACGCAATTTTCCGATCACAGCCAAGATTCTCATCTCCCACCCCCATTGGGATCATATCAACGGCCTGCCCTTTTTCGTGCCGCTCTACATCAAGGGCAACGAGTTCGAAATCTGCTGCGCGGCCCAGGGGGACATCGGTACGCGCAAAATGATTTCAGACCAGATGGACGGTGTTTATTTTCCGATCAAGATCAAAGAATTCAGCGCACGGGTCTACTTCCGCGACCTGCAAGAGGAGCGGTGGGACGTGGGGCACGGGGCGATGATTTCCACCATGCTGCTCAACCATCCCGGCGTCTGTCTGGGGTATCGTCTCGACTATGGCGGACGCAAGGTGGCCTACCTCGCCGATCAGGAACTGCCGCCAGAAGGGCATGCCCACCACAATCCGGCCTATGAGCAAAAATTGATTCAATTCGTGAATCAGGCCGATGTCCTGATCATGGATGCGACCTTCACCAGCACCGAATATCGTGACCGGGAGGGATGGGGGCACTCCAGCGCCCGCCAATGCGCCGAACTGGCGCATCGCGCCCAGGTCAAGACCCTGTGTCTGCACCATCACGACCCGGACCAGACCGACGACCTGATCGACCTCAAGCTGACCGAGGCCCTGCAACATCTCCGGCAACTCGGCTCTGCCACCCGTTGTCTGGCGCCCGCCGAAGGGGACATCCTGACCGTCTGAATCCGCGCCCATGATGGGCTCGATTCAGGACGACGACCGCCCAACGCTTGCCGCTGCCTGCTCACGGAGCAGCCATCCCACCTGCGCCAGAAACCACAACACCGGGGCACCTGCCAGACCGCCTCCCCAGGATGCACCCATCATCATGCCCGCCCCTCCCAGCCAACACGTTCCGATCCGCAGCAAGGCAAACCGACCCAGCCGGTATTGCGCCTGCTGACGTTGTGGCGTCGGCAGACCGGGCCACCACCAGATGGGCAGCAGATGCGCCAGCGCGCCCGTGACCAGAGGAAACAAAAACAGACTGAAAAACAAGGGCAAAGCCACGCTGCCATCCTGCCACAACGCGCTGCCCAGAACGAGCCAGAACCCCAACAGCGCACACAACAACGACAGTGCCGCGCCATTGGTATGTACCATCTGACGCAAGCTGTCGCCACGCAGTGGACGCACCACCCCGGCCACCACCCAGCTCCAGGCACCCAGACCAAGCCAGCTCAACCCAGGCCATACGGTCGCGCCGCCTGTCATCCACAAAACGCCCAGCACGGCATATTTCAAATCAAGCCGCAGGCGCTGACCTGCCATGGGATCGGCATAATCGCCCACGGTCGGCAACAACACTTGCAGCGTCCCCACAGCCGTCAGACCGACAAATCCCAGCAGATTGAAATGACGATGAATGGTGCGCAAGAGCAACCACTGTTCCGGCCAGACCAGGGAGGCCAGCATGGCCAGCAATCCCAGCATCAAACCGACGAGAGCCGCCTGATACCAGATCAGCCCCGGATGCGGCGCCCCCAAAGCGCGTCTGGCCCGATGGATCGTCCATCCCAGCACCAGCGCGACGATCGGCACGGTCATCGGGACCGCCACCCCCACCAGCCAACGCCCCTGAAAAACAGCCACCGCGCCCACACCACCTGCCACCAACGCCAGCAGGGGCAGCCGGTTGATCCAGCGGGATGCGGATCGGCTCCGGGTCAGAACCGGGGTGAAATAGATCATGGCCGCCAGGATCAGGGGCATGGCCCCCACGGCCAGCATCAGATGCACCACGCCGGCCACCGGCCAGGGTTCCTGCCAAACGATGATCCCCAGAAAGGCCAGCAGGGCGACGATCCCAAATCCTGCCGGAAAAATAGTTGTCTTGACTACCCATGCAGAAGAAAAAAAGGTGCTCATTCGTCTCCGAAACAACAAAAGATTAAATACATCTGGTAAGGATTCCTGCACAGCGTACCACTGGCCAGAGAGAATTGAAAATGGTAAATTGCCCGGCAACGGCACACGGCGACAAACCAGCCAACCGCGACCATGCTGGCAACCGGCGTTATCCTGGTTGGTCAGTGGGGTCCAGGGGCGAAGCTTTCAGCCTCCAGACACGCGCCTCCCATTTGCAGGAGCAAGAGCACCATGGACCATCGATCACGCTGTTCCTGGGCAATCACCACCAAGGATTATTATACGGTTTATCATGACGAAGAGTGGGGCGTGCCGGTGCATGACGACCAGAAACATTTCGAGTTCCTGCTGCTGGAAGGCGCGCAGGCTGGCTTGAGTTGGGACACCATCCTGCGCAAACGGGAAGGGTATCGCCAGGCATTCGATCAATTCAACCCGGCTCTGGTAGCCCGGTACGATGCCGACAGAATGGCCGAACTCCATCAGAATGCCGGGATTGTGCGCAATCGTCTGAAAATCGCCAGTGCGATTCGCAATGCACAGATCTTTCTGGCCATTCAGGAGGCTTTCGGCAGCTTTGATGCCTATGTCTGGCGGTTTGTGGAGGGCAAGCCACGCATCAATGCCTGGAAAACACTGTCGGAAATTCCCATCACCACCCGGGAAAGCGATGCCTTGTCGAAGGATTTGCAGCAACGGGGCATGAAATTCGTTGGCAGCACCATCATCTATGCGCACATGCAGGCCACCGGCCTGGTGATGGACCATACGGTTGACTGTTTCCGGTATCCGATGTTGAATGGCAAGATCATTGAAAAAAAAGCGGGGGTCTGGGGGATTCTTCCCCCAGGGTTTTGACTTTAAACAAA
>JADFWP010000016.1:1322-52345 GCA_015234115.1 Magnetococcales bacterium | reverse complement strand
AAGTCAAAACCCTGGGGGAGGAATCCCCCAGACCCCTTCTTTTCTTTCAATGGTTGGCGCGGCGGCGTTGCCAGGCCACATATCCGCCGATCAGCAGCAGCGCGAACAGGACTGCGCCTGCCACCAGCCAGGGGGTGTTTTGTTTGACCCACGCCTGATTTTCCCCGATCACGAATCCCACCGCCAGCAGCACGATATTCCACAGCGTCGCGCCGATCAGGGTGTAGAAAATGAAGGGGGGCAGACGCATGCGTCCCACTCCGGCGGGCATGGAGATGAGGTGACGCACCACAGGCAGAAAACGTCCGGTGAAGATGGAGATTTCGCCATGTTTGCCGAAGAAGGCTTCGGTCTGCTGGAGGTGATGCTCGGTGATGAAGAGATAGCGGCCAAAACGGACGATGAAGGGGCGTCCCAGCCACAGGGCCAGATAATAACTGCCCAGCGATCCCATGATGCTGCCCAGGCTGGAGGCGAGGATCGAGCCGCCCCAGGTCAGTTTTTGCGTGGAGACCAGATAGCCTGCCGGAATCATCACCAGTTCCGATGGGACCGGGAAGATGGAACTTTCGGCGGCCATGAGGAGAAAGATGGCCCAGTAATCCAACTGTCCCATCCATTCGAGCAGCAGGTTGGTCAGGCGTTCGCCCATGATCGGAACTCCAGTGTGATTGCGAGAGGCACACGTTTGAAAGAAAAGAGGGGGTCTGGGGGATTCATCCTCCAGGGTTTTGACTTTAAACAAAACATTTTTTAAAGATTTTTTTGTTTAAAGTCAAAACCCTGGAGGAAGAATCCCCCAGACCCTCTCTTTTTTTTCAAAAGTGTGTCTTCTGAAAGGGCTGCGGTTGGAAATTTTGAAATGGAATTTGGCAATGTCGTGCCAGAGGATGCGACCGGGGGGGTCAGGATGGCTGGCGGACTAGGATTCGAACCTAGACTGGAGGAGTCAGAGTCCTCTATCCTACCGTTAGATGATCCGCCAATTTGTGGAACGCCGCATAGTATGCCCCATTCCGAATCGGGTGTCAAGAAAAATTTCCACTCCGGTTGCAGGTGGCGCAGGCTTCAGGCCGGGTCGGATGGTCTGGAAGCCTGCGCCGTTCGTTTCGGGTTCAGGCGGTGGTCTGTTCCTGGCGGTCCAGATGGGCCAATCCCTCCTGCAACCGGTGCAGGCTTTTTTCGCGGCCCAGCATGCCCAGGGTTTCGAAGATGCCCGGCGAGGCGCCGGAGCCGGTGAGCACCACCCGCACCGGCTGGGCGAGTTGCCCCATGGTGAGTCCGAAAGCGGTCAGGGTGGCCTGGAAAGCCTCTTCCAGCGCCGTGGTGGTCCAGGCCGGCAGTGCCTGGAAGGCGGCGGCGAGCGCGGCCAGCGCCGGACGGGTCGCCGGGGTGAGGTGTTTGCGGGCCGCTTTTTCCTCGTAGGGCAGCACCGAATCGATGAAGAGAAACCGGCATTTCTGCGCCATCTCCACCAGGGTGGCGGCGCGGGGCTGGAATTCCGGCAGAATGGCGGCCAGTTGTTCGGAGGAGGGCGCGGGATCGATGCCGAGCCGGGCGAGCTGAAAGGCCAGTTCGGGCAGCAACTGCTCCGGGGTGGCGGCGCGGATGTGATGCCCATTGATCCAGAGCAGTTTGGCGCGATCGAAAATCGCCGCCGAACGTCCCAGTGCGCTCACATCGAAGAGCTGTTCCAGTTCGGCCATGGTGAAGATTTCCTGCTCGCCATGCGACCAGCCGAGCCGGGCCAGATAGTTGTTGACCGCCGAGGGCAGGAAGCCCTCTTCGCGATACTGCAACACCGACACCGCGCCATGGCGCTTGGAGAGCTTGGCGCCGTCCGAGCCGTGCAACAGCGGCATGTGGCCATATTCGGGCACGGCCCAGCCCATGGCCTTGAATACATGGATCTGACGCGGGGTGTTGCTGATGTGGTCCTCGCCACGGATGACCAGCGAAATTCCCATGTCGTGATCATCCACGGCCACGGCCAGGTTGTAAGTGGGGGAGCCGTCGGAACGGACCAGGATCAGATCGTCGAGTTCGCCATTGGCAATGCGGATCGATCCCTGGATTTTGTCCTCCCAGAGGATTTCGCCTTCCTGGGGGGTCTTGAAGCGGATCACATGGGGTTGACCGGGTGCCACGGTGAGGTGCGCTTCCCGGCAGTGGCCATCGTAGCGGGGTTTGTCTCCGGTGGTGCGTTGCTGTTCGCGCACCGCGTCCAGACGCTCCCTGGAGCAGACGCAGGGATAGGCATGGCCTGTGGCGAGCAGGGTCTGCACCACCTCCAGATAGCGGGCCGTGTGATGGGACTGGAAAAAGGGGCCTTCGTCCGGTGGCAGTCCCAGCCAGTTCAATCCTTCCAGAATCACCGCCACCGCTTCCTGGGTGGAGCGTTCGGTATCGGTGTCCTCGATGCGCAACACGAAGGCGCCCTGATGGCGACGGGTGTGCAGATAACAGAACAGCGCGGTTCGGGCACCCCCGATGTGGAGGAAACCGGTGGGCGAAGGGGCGAAACGGGTACGCAGCGTCATGGTGGTCATTGTCAGCGGATTCCTGGCGTCCCGAAGGACAAAGCGGGGCATGCCCCGGTGGATGGATGGGAAGCGGATCTATTTTTTTTCAAGAAAGCCATTTTGTCCAGACTGGCGTTGCACCGGACACTTGGGTAAGATTCATTATTTTTACCGTGGAACTCCCGCAGGGAGCGCCACGGTTGGGGGGCGAGGGGGTTCTCCCCCCATCATGCAAATTCGCAAGGGCGCATTACCCCATCCACTCATGAAGGAGCCGTTCCGTGGGTTCACCCAAAGACCTCAACCAACCTGAAATGTATGTCGCTGCCCTGGTTCAGGCCGTGCAATTGAACAATATCCAGGCGCTGACCCGCTGGCTGGCCGACGACGACCAGGCCGAAACCAGTCCGTTTTACAAATGGTTCCGGTATTTTGCCGAACGTCTGACCGCCATGGCGCCTCGACCCGAATCCGGTTTCGCGGCCCGTCCCGCGGCTCCGGTGGCTCCGCCCAAGATCGGTCGCAACGATCCTTGTCCCTGCGGGTCGGGGAAAAAGTTCAAACAGTGCCATCTGGACGACGAACAGTCCGTGGCCTGGAAAATCGGTTCGCCCACCCCGGCGATGCGCGCTCTGGCCACCTCCCAGATCATCCAGGGGCTGGGTCTGGATGTGCTCGACGAGGTTCCCTGGGAAAAGTGCACGCCGCTGGCTCTGGCCGAGATGGCGGCAGCCTACCACAAGGAAGGCGAGTTGGATACCGCTCTGACCCTGTTGAAGAAAATGCTCGACGGCGACCGGGAGGATCCCTTTGTGCTGTTGGACTACTGGATCGCCCGCTATGCCGAATGGCTGGTGGATGCGGGACTCTCCGCCGAAGGGGAGCGGTTCCTGCTCGACGAATACAAGAATCTGCGCAAGATCGATGGCTGGCAGATCGCCCAGAAGCTCGCGGCCTTCTACATCGATCAGGGCAAACTGGAGAGTGCGGAGATCTGGGTGGAGACCGCCCTGCAAGGCAAACCGGACAATCCTTTCAACCACTACCTGCAAGGGCTGTTGCGCCATGGCGGGGAGCAGTGGGAGGCAGCGGTCACGGCCTACGAGCGGGCGCAGGAGTTGAGCGAGACCTTCCGGGAAATGGAACAGGCCTACATGGTGGATCTGGTGAACGAATCCCTGGAGCGCGCCCGCAACCGGCAACCGCTGGTGACCGAAGAGGAGGAGGACTCTGCCACGGACGCGGCAGAGCAGGCAACGCAGGTCAGGGAGGAATCGTGATGGAGCGCAGTCATTATTGCAACGATGTGCGGGAGACCCAGGTCGGCCAGCGGGTCACGCTGTGCGGCTGGGTCAATCGCCGTCGGGATCATGGCGGGGTGATTTTCGTCGATCTGCGGGATCGGACCGGTCTGGTGCAGGTGGTGTTCAGCCCGGAGGAGCAGGGCACGGCCCACGTCGAAGCCCATGTGCTGCGCAACGAATATGTGGTGCAGCTCTCGGGCGTCGTGGCGCGGCGTCCGGCGGAGACCGAAAATGCGAAGCTGCCCACGGGCCTGATCGAGGTGCGGGTGGATCGGCTGACCATTCTCAACGCAGCCGCTCCGTTGCCCTTCCAGCTCGACGAAGAGGTGGGAGAAGGGATCCGTCTGACCCATCGTTTTCTCGACTTGCGCCGCCCGGTGATGCAGCGCAATCTCATCACCCGCCATCGCGCCCTGCAATCGATCCGTCGCGCTCTGGACGAATCCGGCTTTATTGAGTTGGAAACCCCGATGCTCACCCGCAGCACCCCGGAAGGGGCCAGGGACTATCTGGTGCCTTCAAGGGTCAATCCGGGCCAGTTCTACGCTCTGCCCCAATCGCCGCAGCTTTTCAAGCAGTTGTTGATGATTTCGGGGTTTGATCGCTATTTCCAGATCACCCGCTGTTTCCGGGACGAGGATCTGCGCGCCGACCGGCAGCCGGAGTTCACCCAGGTCGATCTGGAGATGAGCTTTGTGGAGCCGGAGCAGGTGATCGGGCTGGTGGAACAGGTGGTGGCGCGACTCTTCCGGGAAGTGCTGGCCATCGAGCTGGCCCCCTCCTTTCCCCGGCTGACCTATGCCGAAGCCATGGAGCGTTATGGCCTCGACGCGCCGGATACCCGGATCCGCATGGAATTGACCGATCTGACCCCGATTCTGCGTGATACGGGCTTCAAGGTGTTTGCCCAGGTGGCCCAGATGACCGGCAAGCAGGGGCAGCAGGGGTCGATCAAGGCGCTGCGCGTGCCGGGCGGGGCGGCCATGACCCGCAAGGAGATCGATGGCTATACCGAATTCGTCGGCATCTACGGCGCCAAGGGGTTGGCCTGGATCAAGGTCAACGGCCCCTGGCAGGAGGGAGGCTGGCAATCGACGATCACCAAATTCTTCTCCGAGACCGAACTGGCCGCCATCGAGCAGGCCACGGGCGTGCAGACCGGGGATCTGCTCTTTTTTGGCGCGGACCGGCTCAAGGTGGTCAACGAATCCCTCGGGCGGTTGCGGGTCAAGGTGGGACGGGAACTCAACCTGTTGGACGACACCCCGTTTTCGTTTGTCTGGGTCACGGAGTTTCCGCTGCTGGAGTGGGACGAGGAGGCGAAACGGTTCTCGGCGGTCCATCACCCCTTCACCGCGCCGATGATCGAGGATTTCGCCGCGCTGGAGCGTTCGGAAAATGGCGCCGGAGTGGATCGGGTCCGCTCCCAGGCCTATGACCTGGTGCTCAACGGCAGCGAGGTGGGCGGCGGATCGATTCGTATCCACGATCCGGCCATGCAGCGCCGCATGCTGGAGCTTCTGAACATCGGACCGGAAGAGGCCGAGGAGAAATTCGGCTTTCTGCTGCGCGCCCTGGAGTTCGGCGCCCCGCCGCACGGCGGATTGGCCCTGGGGCTGGACCGGTTGATCGCCATGATGCTCGGCGTGGAGTCGATCCGGGATGTGATCGCCTTCCCGAAGACCCAGAAGGCGGGCTGTCTGCTCACCCAGGCGCCTTCGTTCGTGGATGCGGCCCAGTTGCGCGAACTTCATTTGCGCACCACCCAGCGGCCACGCGAAGAGACCTGAAGAGGGCTTTCTGACTTGCTGGTACAATATTTGCATCATCCGGTTCGACACGACGGGAACCGCCACGGAATTTTGACGGTTCGGGCTGCCATCGATCTGGCCGGATGATGCGTTTTTTTCAATGACTGGAAGGGTCGCATCCTTGTAAGATTGACCGGATTCAACAAAAGAGCACGCATTGGCTGGATCCGGAACCGCCGGACCTCACTTTCGAGAACAGGTCGCCCACCATGTCATGCAGAATCACGCCAGTCATTCAGGATAGTGTCGTCACCATCAACCAGTACCGCACCGTCTCCGAAGCCGTGGAACTCATGGTCGCCCGAGGGTCCGGCTCGCTGGTGGTGATGGAAGGGAGTGCCGTGGTCGGCTACTTTTCCGAACGGGATCTGCTGGTGCGCGTGGTGGGCAAGAAACGGGATCCACTCCGGACCCCGATCTACGAGGTGATGACCCGCGATCTGGTCCGGGTGGAGTACGATGCCAGTTGCAAGGAGAGTCTGAACCGGATGAAAGAACATCGCATCCGCCATCTGCTCGCCTTCGATGGCCCCCGCTTCGTGGGCGTGGTCTCGATGCGCGATATCGCCGCAGTCATGACCCGCTCGGTGAGCTATACCGATCTCACGGTGAACGTGGTCGGTGGCGTGGTGCTGATGGTGGTTTTGTCGGTGATCGGCTTTCTGATTTATATGGTTCCCGACATGCTGGGGCTGATGCGTCGTTTTTTCGAGTGATTCAGCACTGAACCCAGGGGAGTCCGCGAAACCGCCAACCATTGACGCTGGAACGATGGTGCTGTTCGTCCCGGTCGCCCTCGAATCCTTCCAGGACATGGTAGACGGATTGAAATCCCTCCTGGAGCAGCCGGTTGCCCGCATCGATGGAACGGTGGCCGGAACGACAGATCAACACGATGGTGCGGGTTTTGTTCTTGGCCGCGCGCGTCACATCGGCCACAAAATCCGGATTCAGTTCAAAGTCCGGAGCGTCCTGCCAGGGAATGTTGATCACCCCGCGCGGACTGCCGACGAAAAAGTGTTCCACCTCGGAACGGATGTCGATGAAGAGGGTTTCCGGATTGGCCACAAGATGCAGGGCCTCTTCCGGGGTCAGATGGCCCAATTGGGGGTGGGCGGGACTGTGGGGAGCGGATGGCAACATGGAAGAATTTCCCTTGAGGGAATGTGCCGATGAGTGGATGGGCGCATCACGCGGTGGCCTCGGCTTCCTTGCCGACGGATGCGAAAGGCGCAATCGCCTTTTTTCAACAGTTAAACCGGATGAACGGTTCCGTCAAGCGAATTTGGGAGACATGACCCGCCAATGGACAAGATCATGAACCTGAACAAACGTAAATCCGGAATGCGCTGGGCATCCATGGAACGTTCCGGGGAGCGCGCCGCTCGTCCCTCGATCCTGGACAATCAGAAAGTCGAACGTCGCACCCGTGGTCGGCTTCAGGAACTTCGTCCGGAGACTCCGCGCACCGAACGGGCGGTCAATGTGCGCGATCACGCCCCGCGTCGCGCCGGATCCGCCCATCCTTTCGGCGTGCGCCTGCTGGAAGAGGGGGTGGTGCTGGCCGCCGGACTCTCCCTGATCCTCAGGAACGGCATCGGCCAGATCGCAGGCTGGATCCGCGACAGCCGCGACCGGGTGATGAGTCTGGGCAGCGAGTTTCCTCCCTGGCACGAAACGCCGCTTGAACCCCTGGAAGAGGAACTGTGGCAGGAAGAGGAAAAACCGCGCAAACGGGAAGTGGTGCGCCTGAACGACGCGATCGAGGATCTGGAACCCCTCCAGGAGGAGGAAACCCTGGATCCGATCGAGCAAGCCCCATTGCGCCTGGAGGTGGAAAGGAATAAAGTCTACAGGCTTGACGCCGAAGAGGAGGGGCTGCCGGACGAGCAACTGGAAGATCAGGCCGGTGCCCTGCGCGCTCGATTGAGCGAAGCCTCGCGGCTGGGCTGATTCCCGGGATGGGCGCTCTTTTCGCGCCCTGAATGAATCGCACCACCCTGCAACCCGTACCAACCGGCATGCATTCATGAATTCGGAACTCTTCAGCAGCGCACTGCCGCCGGGGTCGAAACTGCTCTGGTTCGAGATCGTCCGGGTTCTGGGCAAGGGCGGGTTCGGAATCACCTATCTGGGCCGGGATACCAACCAAAACCAGATGGTGGCCATCAAGGAATATCTGCCTTCGGCCTTCGCCACCCGGCGCGGCAGCTCCGAAGTGGTCCCCAACTCGCCGGAAGACAAAAAAACCTTTGACTGGGGACTCGACAGTTTCCTCAAAGAGGCCCAGATCGTGGCCCGCTTTCGCCATCCGAGCATCGTGCGGGTGGTCAGCTTCTTCCGCAACGCCAATACCGCCTACATGGTCATGGAGTATGTCGAGGGCGAAGGATTGGATTCGATCCTGCGTCGCCGCAAGGTGTTGCCCGAGGCGGCGCTCAAACGGATTCTCCCGCCACTGCTCGACGGCCTGGATCTGTTGCACAAATCGGCCTTCATCCATCGGGACATCAAGCCTCCCAACATCCTGATCCGCGCCGATGGCACTCCGGTGATCCTCGATTTCGGTTCGGCCCGTCAGGCCGTGGCCGGTCAGGGGGATCAGATGACCAGCCTGTTGAGCCTGGGTTACTCGCCTTTCGAGCAATACGACTCCACCGGAGACCGTCAGGGTGCCTGGTCGGATATCTATGCCATGGGCGGCGTGCTCTATCGTTGCATCACCGGCGACAAACCGGTCGATGCCTCGCAACGGATCGCGGCCCGGTTGCGTTCCGAACCCGACCCGCTCAAGCCGGCGGTCGAACTGGGGCGGGAGCGTTATTCGCCGGAATTTCTCAAGGCCGTGGACTGGGCCTTGATGGTGCTGGAAAAAGAACGTCCGCAATCGGTGCGCGAGTGGCGGCCCATGCTGATGGGGGATGCCTCGGCAACGGCAACGGCTGCGGCGATTGCCGATGTCGGGGTGGATGGCTCGGGCATGACCATGCTGCGGCCTCCCGAACCCGGCGTGGTTGGCGGGGCGGAACCGGCACGCAAAAAGAGCAGTTGGCGCAGCTTCATCGCCTCGATGAACGAATTCGCCACCCAGGTCGATCCCGCCGAGATCAATGCCCGCAAGAACGTGTTGTTGCGACCGACCCGGGGCGATCTGGCCAGTCCGGCTGCCGTCGAACCATCGGCAGCCACGCCCGCGCCGGTATCGCAGGTTATGCCTGCGTCGGTCACGCCGGCCCGCTCCCCGGAAGTCGCTTCCACCACTCAACTCGGAGCGGCTGGTGTTCCTTTGGCGCCGGTGATGCGCAAACGGGGCGCGCTGTGGATCGATCCTCTGGTGCGCATGGAGTTTGTCTGGTTGCCGGGGGGAACCTTCAAGATGGGGTCTCCGCACAACGAATCCGTGCGCCGCAACGACGAACTGCCGCAGCGCGAGGTCCGGCTGGAAGGGTTCTGGATCAGCCGCCATCTGGTTACCTGGGGGCGCTGGAACCGGATCATGGGGGATTATCCGCCCGGTCTTTACCGGGAGAGCAAGATCAATCACCCGGTGGCGCGGGTCTCCTGGAATGACGTGCAGAAATTCGTGCGTCAGTTCAGTCGTCAGTTGGGGGAATCCATCCAGTTGCGCCTGCCGACCGAGGCGGAATGGGAATTCGCCGCGCGTGCCGGTCACGACGCCCCGTTCATCACCGGCGATCCGGACCACTGGAGCCTGACCGATTACGCCTGGGTGAAGAGCAATGCCGGTGGCCAATCCCGTCCGGTGGGCGAAAAGCGTCCCAACGACTGGGGATTGTTCGACATGGCGGGCAATGTGCGTGAATGGACCGAAGACCGTTTTCTGGTCAATCCCCAGGATGGCACCCTGGACGAGGCTCGGGTGGTGCGCGGCAGCGGTTTCGCCTGCATGGCCAAGGAGTGTCGCACCGCCCGTCGTCAGCGGGTCGAAGCCTTTGCCGCTTATGATGATCTCGGATTCCGGTTGGTGCGGATGGGGTGAACGATCACCATCTCGGGGTGCGTCGTTCGTCAACGGGGTCCAGGGGCCAATGGCCCCTGGTGGGGTCCAGGGGCGAAGCCCTTGGGACTTTGGCCTTTGGCGCGCTTTGCCGCAGGCGCGCCTCCCGGTCGCCACAGGCGACGCCTGGGCCAAAAACTCATTATTCCAAAGCGATTACGATTTAAAACAATTTTTTTAGAAGTTTTTTTTGTTTAGAGTCAAAACCCTGGGGGATGAATCCCCCAGACCCCCTCTTTTTTTTCAATCGTTTGACGGTGAACGTTGAAGTTTGGCGTCAGGGACAGCGAGCGATCATGGAAGACCATCTGAAAATCAGCACTCTGAATTATCATCGGCTCAAGCCGGCGGGCAAGATCTCGGTCAATCCGACCAAACCCCTGACCACGCAACGCGACCTGACCATGGCCTATTCGCCGGGCGTGGCGGCTGCGTGCGAGGCCATTGTCGCCGATCCGGCGAGTGCTGCGGAGTTGACCAGCCGCGCCAATCTGGTCGCGGTCATCACCAATGGCACGGCTGTCCTGGGACTGGGGGCCATCGGCCCTTTGGCCGGAAAACCGGTGATGGAAGGCAAGGCGGTGCTGTTCAAGAAATTCGCCGGCATCGATGCGTTCGATCTGGAAGTGGCCGAACTGGATCCGCAACGCTTTGTGGATATCGTCGCCAGCCTGGAACCGACCTTCGGCGGCATCAACCTGGAGGATATCAAGGCGCCGGAGTGTTTCACCATCGAAGCGCAACTCCGGGAACGGATGAAAATTCCGGTGTTTCACGATGATCAGCACGGCACCGCCATCGTGGTTGCTGCGGCGGTGGTCAATGCGCTGGAGTTGGCTGGCAAGAACCTGGAGACGATCAAGGTGGCGGCCTCGGGGGCGGGAGCGGCGGCCATCGCCTGCCTGAACCTGCTGGTGGAGCTGGGTCTGGATCGGAAAAATATCACGGTTGCCGATCTGCGCGGGGTTTTGCGCCGGGAACGCACCGATCTCTCGCCCGAGCAGGCCCTCTACGCCACGGATCGGGATATCCACACCATGGCGGAAGCCATTGTCGGCGCGGATCTGTTTATTGGCCTCTCCGGCCCCAAAGCCCTGACCCCGGAGATGGTCCTGCAAATGGCGCCGGTTCCCATCGTCATGGCGTTGGCCAATCCGACCCCGGAGATTTTCCCTGCGGAAGTCAAAAAGGTCTGCCCGGAGGCCATCGTGGCGACGGGGCGTTCTGATTTTCCCAATCAGGTCAACAACGTGCTCTGTTTTCCGTTCCTGTTTCGGGGGGCTCTGGATGTCGGAGCCACTCAGATCAACGGGGCCATCAAACGGGCCTGTGTTCGGGCGCTCGCCGATCTGGCCAAAATGCCCACTCCGGATACGGTCTCCATCGCCTATGCCGGGGAGAATCTGCAATTCGGTCCGGAGTATTTGATTCCCAAACCCTTCGATCCCCGTTTGATTGTCGAGGTGGCTTCGGCCACGGCCAGAGCGGCCATGGAGAGCGGTGTGGCCACCCGGCCCCTGCTCGACATGGAAGCCTATCGCGGGGAGTTGTCCGAATTTGTCTTTCGTTCCGGGCAGATCATGCGTCCGGTCTTCGAGCGGGCGAAGCGCAATCCCCTGCAACGGGTTGCCCTGGCGCAGGGCGAAGAGGAACGGGTGTTGCGGGCCTCCCAGGAGATGATCGATGAAAAGATCTGTCGTCCCATTCTGGTGGGACGCGCCCATATCATTCAGGCCCAATTGCAGAACCTGGGACTGGAGATGCGGAACGGCCAGGATTTCGATCTGATGGATCCTTCGCAGGACAGTCGTTTTGGCCAACTGTGTCAGGAATACCATCAGATCATGGAGCGGCGCGGGGTCACCCCGGAGATCGCCATCCGGAAGCTGATGAGTTCCACGACCATTGTCGCGGCCCTGCTGACCCGGCGCGGCGATGCCGATGCCATGCTCTGTGGCGCCGTAGGCAAAATCAGCGACCATCTGCGGGTGATCCGGGATATCATCGGGCGGGCGGAAGGGGTGCGTTATTTCAATGCGTTGAGCGGCGTGATTCTGGATACAGGCACCTTTTTCATCTCCGACACCAACGTGATCGCCGATCCGACCGCCGAACAGTTGGCCGAGATGACCATTCGCGCGGCCCGTCAATTGCGTCGTTTTGGTCTGGAACCCAAGGCGGCGTTGTTGTCATCTTCCAATTTCGGTTCCTATCCTGCCCCTCACACCACCAAGATGCGCGACGCTCTGGGGATTATCCATCAGCGTGCGCCGGAGCTGGAGGCCGAAGGCGAGATGCGCGCCGATGCGGCCTTGTGCGAGGAGGTGCGTCATGCCCTGTTTCCCAACTCGCGGCTGAAAGGGCGGGCCAATCTGCTGATCATGCCCAATCTCGATGCGGCCAACATCTCCTGCGACATGCTGCTGACCCTGGGCAACGGGGTGCGCATCGGTCCGATTCTGCTCGGCACAGCCTTGCCTGCGCATGTGTTGATTCCCACGGTCACGGTGCGGGGTCTGGTCAACATGGCCGCCTTCGCAGCGGTGCAGGCCCAGGAGATCGCGGTGGAGCGGGGCAGGAAGCTGGAGTTCAGTCGTCACCATGCGACGGATTGAGGGGGGAGGGGGAGGTGTTCGCTGGCGCAGGGCAGGAAGATGACTGAAGACTCCGGGTGAGCCGGGCAGCCGGTCGAGATTTTGGCCGATTCGTTCACACGATATGACTGGACATCAATAATTGACGTGCGGCATCGGCCAGCAAACCGGAGCGGGTCATGTGTTGCCTCGTGGCATGCTGATCGATTCTGGTCAGGAGTTGTTTCGGCAGGGTGATATGGACCTGAACGGATTGTGGTGTTTCCCGGAGGTCTTCCACATCCACCATGGCCCAGATCCAGCCTGAAAACTCCGGATTGGCCATGTGATCGCCAATCGGCTTCACTGCCGGAAATTCCATTCCTTCTGCAATCATCCCTTCCATGTGCAGTGTGATGGCCTCTCTGCTCTTCTCCAACACCTCTTCCATGGAGTCTCCCGCAGAAAAACACCCGGGAAGATCCGGGACCACCACACCGAAGGCATGATCCCGGTCTCCCGGCTCGATGGCAATTGGAAAGGTAATGTTCATTTCAGACCCGCCTGCTTGAGGATTGCATTCAGTGTCCCGATGCGCAGATCCTTTTGCGGATGCGGGACCGTCACCAGCCCAGGTTTGAACGGATGCTTGAACTGGTGATGGCTCCCGGCCACCCTGACCAGGTACCATCCGTCGTCATGAAGTTGCCTGATCAATTCTGTGGTATTCATCGGTAATATTGAGGATACATCGTTTCCCGGTACGAAGGCAACGCCGTCATGATCACGTCATGAATATGCATGCCTAAATTCTTGTGGTTGCCAATCCCCCCTCTCCGGCATCGCCGGTGGCGGGAAACGTCCCAGAATCTTGACATTCCAATAGGCCCAGGAGCGCGGATCCACGATGCCGGGTGGGGCGTGATCGATGGCGTGTTGAAAATCGCCATCCGAGACGTGCTGCCGAATGATTTTCATATCTTCCCAGGTGGCGGGCTCTACCAAATAATTTCCAGACCAGGAATTCCCTGAAGAAAAGCATCTGCAGTCACCAACTTGGCCTTGCAATGGATCGCAGTTGCTCCAATCAAACGATCTGCAGGATCTTTGTGATGAAAAATCGTGGATTGTGCCAAAACAGCAATCTCTGGAGTCACAGGCAGCACCTCCAGTTCCAAGGCGGCGATAATATCATTCATATAATGAACTGCATTCACGTCTTGCCTCAATCGACCTTTGGCAAACAGCATGGCAATCTCCCACAGACTGACATCGGAGCATGCCAGAGTTTTGGTTGTCAGCGCATGTTCCATCGTCAGAAGAGCCGACTTGCCAAGCCGATCCTGGGCGTCGGACCAGAACAAGAGAGCATGGGTATCACAAATGATCCTCATCCGCACTCCACTCCACATCAATAATCGGATCCAGAATATTGCCGACGATCACACTGCCGCGCAACGCAGACAGGCGGGCGCGGGCCAACTCGGCCTCCCGGTTTTCTGGAACCAGACGTGCAAAAACGCGCCCCTGGGAAAGAATCTGAATGGTGGCTCCCTCCCGGACCTGATTCAGGAAACCGGCGGGATGCTTTTGAAACTCCATGGCGTCGATTTGCTGCATGGCGTTTGCTGTCACCCCTCGCTCTCGAAATCCAGTCCGATCCCTCTTGGATTGATGCGCGCGACCGTGCAGGGGAACGAGACCTCATAGGTTGATCCGCCCTCTTTCATCTCCAGAAAGACCACGCCCTTGTCGCCGATCTGCACGCCAGCGATGGGTTGATCGCTTTCCATGAAGGCGCCGCTCATGCTGACATCGGCGGTGAATCCCGTGATGCTTTCGCCCAGGGCGACTTCCAGCCGGATTTTGGTGTGAAAGGGAAAACGGGCTTCGGCCCGGGGGCGTTCGGGGATCCCGGACGGAGTGGATGGGATGGATTCCGGGGACATGGGAAGACTCCTGCAACAGCGAGATCCGAAGGTTGAGAAATTGTCCTTATTATGGACCGATTCACGGTCAAACTGCGATCTTTTTGTATGGCATACCATGGAAAGAATGGTGGAGCCATGGTCTGAACGTGCCGTCACGCCAGAGATTTGGAGGCGATCTCGTGGCTGTTGCGTGACAGTCCCGGCAGGGTGGCAATCTCTGCCAGGGCGCTTTGCATGTCCGCGCGCCGTACCGGTTCAAAGCGACGCCAGCGGCTCAGGGCCGAAACCAGACGGGCCGCGATCTGGGGATTGTGGGGATCCAGATCGCGGATCGCTTCCACCAGGAAGCGGTATCCCGAACCGGAAGCCGCATGAAAACGCACCAGATTGCCATGACAGAAGGTGCCGACCACAGCCCGGATCCGGTTGGGATTGCGTGCATCATAGGCCGGATGCACCATCAGATGCTGCACCCGTTCCAGGGCATCTTCCAGGGGCACCATGGCCTGAATGGCAAACCATTTATCCATGGCCAGCGGATTGTGCTGCCAACGTTGTTCCATTTCGGCCAGCAGTGGGAGCGCTTCCGGGCGTCCGGCATGGACCAGTGGCACCAGGCCACCCATCAGATCGGTGATGTTGTTGGCCTGGCGCACCTGTTCGGCGGCCAGACGGGCCGGAAGTTCCCGGTCGGGCAGGGCCATCAGCAGACCCAGCACGAAATTTTTCAAGGCACGCTTGCCGATCACCGCACGTTCCAGCGTGTAGGGGCCGGGCGTCTGATTTTCGGCATAGAGCCGGAGCAGCGTCTCCTGGCAACGTTCGGCCAGGCGTTGCCGCACCGTCTCCCGTGCCGCGAAGAGCGCGCCGGGATCGGCGTTTTCCATCGCCTCGATCAACAGCCCCAGACCCGGCAGGCCAATGGCCAGACTCTTCATGGCCGGGTCGAGATCCGTTGTTTCCAGCGTGGCCGCGAAGGCCTGAAGAAACATCTCGGGCACTGTGAAGGGGTGTTCCGGCGTGGCGGAGGTGGAGGAGAGCAGAATGCGCAGCGCCAATTGCTGGCCCGCGTCCCAGCGGTTGAAGGGATCGTTTTCCTGGCCCCACATGAAGGCCAGTTCCGCATCCGAAAGCGGAGCGATCAGTTTGACCGGTGCGGAAAAACCCCGCAACAGGGACGGAACCGGTGCCTGCGTCAGCCCCACGAAGCGAAAGGTTTCGACGGGTCGGGTCACTTCGAGCACCCGCTCCAGCGGGGCGGAAGCGGGATTTTCCCCTTCCAGGATCAGTGGTTGCGGTTGGCCGCTTGCGGGATCGAGCAGCGCCATGGTCAGCGGAATGGTCAAAGGCAATCCAGGTTCGCTCTGGCCATGGGCGCGGCATTGCTGGGTCACGGTCAACTCCAGCGTGGCCGAATCCGGATCAAACTGCTGGCGGATGGTCAACTCCGGGGTGCCGGGTTGATGATACCAGCGCTGGAAAGCGCTCAGGTCGCGTCCGGAGACCTCCTCCATGGCCTGGACAAAGGCCTCCACGGTGACCGCCTGACCATCGTGGCGTCGCAGATAGAGATCCATGCCGCGCCGGAAGGTCTCCCGGCCAATCAGGGTCAGGAGCATGCGCACCACCTCGGCCCCTTTGTTGTAGACCGTGGCAGTGTAGAAATTGTTGATTTCCATGTAGGAGTCGGGGCGCACCGGATGGGCCGTGGGTCCGGCATCCTCGGGGAACTGGGCCGCGCGCAGACGCAAGACATCGCGAATCCGTTGCACCGGACGCGAGCCGACATCCGAGGAGAACTCCTGATCGCGGAAGATGGTCAACCCCTCCTTGAGGCTCAACTGGAACCAGTCGCGGCAGGTGACGCGGTTGCCGGTCCAGTTGTGGAAATATTCGTGGGCGATGACGCTTTCGATGTCTTCGTAATTGCCGTCCGTGGCGGTTTCCGGATCGGCGAGCACATATTGGGCGTTGAAGATGTTGAGCCCCTTGTTTTCCATGGCGCCGGAATTGAAATCGTTGACCGCCACGATCATGTAGAGATCGAGGTCATATTCGCATCCGAAACGCTCCTCGTCCCAGGTCATGGCCTTGTGCAGCGACTCCAGGGCGTGTTGGCATTTGGTGATGTTTTCCGGTTCCACCCAGATCTGCAACTCCACCGCGCGGCCCGAGCGGGTGGTGAAATGGCCGGCGTGGCAGGCCAGATCCCCGGCCACCAGGGCAAAGAGATAACAGGGTTTGGGATGGGGATCTTCCCACAACACGAAATGGCGGTTGTCGGGGAGGGGGCCGGCCTGGATGCGGTTGCCATTGGAGAGCAGCACCGGACAGGCGGTCTGATCCGCCTCGATGCGCACGGTGAAGCGCGCCATGACATCGGGCCGATCCGGATAGAAGGTGATCTTGCGGAATCCTTCGGCCTCGCACTGGGTGCAGTAGAGCCGGTTGGAGCGGTACAGCCCCTCCAGGGAGAGATTTTTCTCCGGGTGGATGCGGGTTTCGCTCTCCAGCACGAAGCGTTCCGGGACATTCGGGATCACGAGTTGTTCGCTGTCCAGGGTGTAGCGTTCGGCGGGCAGGAGGCGTCCGTCCAGCCGGAGTTCGAGGAGTTCCAGATCGCGACCATCGAGACGCAACGCGGTATCCGTGGTGGCGGCTTCGGGGTTGCGGATCATCTCCAGGCGCGCACGCACGCGGGTTTCCTGTTCGAAGAGAGAGAACGTCAGTTGGACGTTCTCCACCCGGTAAACCGGAGGGGTGTAATCGGCCAGGCGGGTGATCTGTTTTGGTTTGTCGCTCATGGAGGTGGCTTTCGCTTGCGCAGGGCATTCAGGGGGTCAATGGAATCTTTTGCCAAATCTTCCTACTTTATTCGCGCCTGGACAAGGGACGCAATCCTCTACCCCATCAGAAAACCTTGTTGTCCGGCGTGCGGTTGGCTAATCTGATGGTTTCAATCATGCCCTGCGCCTTGCCTTGGATGGAGACCGTCCCGATGTCACCGCAAACGCTGTTTCACAAGATCTGGAATGCCCATGTGATCCGTTCCGAAGCGGACGGAACTTCCCTTTTGTATGTGGATCGTCATCTGGTCCACGAGGTGACCAGTCCCCAGGCGTTCGAGGGGCTGCGGCTGGCGGGACGCAAGGTGTTCCGGCCTAGTCAGACCTTCGCGGTGCCGGATCACAATGTCCCGACCCGCGATCTGGAACTGGGCATCCGGGATCCGATCTCCCGGTTGCAGGTGGAGACCCTGAATGCCAATTGCCGGGAGTTCGGCGTCACCGAATTCGGCCTGGGCGATCCGCGCCAGGGGGTGGTGCATGTCATGGCTCCGGAACAGGGGATCACCCTGCCGGGCTGCATCGTGGTGTGTGGCGACTCCCACACCGCGACCCACGGGGCGTTTGGCGCCCTGGCATTCGGGATCGGCACCTCCGAAGTGGAGCATGTGCTCGCCACCCAGACCCTGCCGCAAAAAGAACCCCGCACCATGCGGATCAGCGTCGCAGGCGAGTTGCCGGATGGGGTCACGGCCAAGGATGTGATCCTCCATATCATCGGCGCCATCGGCACGGCCGGGGGCACCGGTTATGTGATCGAGTTCGCCGGATCCGCGATTCGCGCCCTGAGCATGGAAGGACGCATGACCGTTTGCAACATGGCCATCGAAGCCGGTGCCCGCGCGGGCATGGTGGCGGTGGATGACAAGACCCTGGCCTATCTTCAGGATCGCCCGTTGGCGCCCAAGGGGGAGACCTGGGCACAGGCCGTGGCGGCATGGCGGCAACTCCACTCCGATGACGGGGCGCGGTTTGATCGGGAACTGACCTTCCAGGCGGCGGACATCGCCCCGCAGGTCACCTGGGGCACCTCGCCGGAGATGACCCTGCCGGTGACAGGCCGCGTGCCGGATCCGGCGGACGAGAGCAATCCGGTGCGGCGTGGCTCGGTGGAAAAGGCGCTGGCCTATATGGGCCTCACCCCCGGCACTCCCCTGGAAGCGATTGCGGTGGACAAGATTTTCATCGGTTCCTGCACCAATGGCCGCATCGAGGATCTGCGCGCCGCTGCCGCCATGGTGCGCGGCAAACACAAGGCCGCTTCGGTGAAACTGGCCATGGTGGTGCCCGGCACCGGACTGGTGCGTCAGCAGGCCGAAGAGGAAGGATTGGACCGGGTGTTTCTCGCCGCCGGTTTCGAGTGGCGCTCGCCGGGCTGTTCCATGTGTCTGGCCATGAACGACGACGTGCTGCAACCGGGTGAACGGTGCGCCTCCACCTCCAATCGCAACTTCGAAGGCAGGCAGGGTCCAGGCGGACGCACCCATCTGGTCAGTCCGGCCATGGCGGCTGCGGCAGCCATCGCGGGCCATTTCGTGGACATTCGCGCCGGGCAGTGGGCCAACGGCTGAACCATCGGATCAAAAGGAATCGCAAGCATGGAACCTTTCAAGAGTGTGACCGCCCTTGTGGCCCCTTTGGATCGGGCCAACGTGGATACGGATGCCATCATTCCCAAGCAGTTTCTGAAATCGATCCGTCGCACCGGATTCGGTCCCAACCTGTTCGACGAATGGCGCTATCTGGATCGGGGCGAACCGGGTCAGCCCTGTGATCATCGTCCCAGAAATCCCGATTTCGTGCTCAACCAATCCCGCTATCAAGGCGCCACGATCCTGTTGGCCCGCGAGAATTTCGGTTGCGGCTCCAGTCGCGAGCATGCCCCCTGGGCCTTGCTCGGGGATGGCTTCCGGGTGATCATCGCGCCGAGCTTTGCGGATATTTTTTTCAACAACTGTTTCAAGAACGGCATCCTGCCGGTGGTGCTGCCGGCCGGGGTGGTGGATGGGCTGTTCGGAGCGGTGACCGCTCAGGAGGGGTATCGCCTGACGGTGGATCTGTCTGCCCAGACCGTGACCACACCCCAGGGAGAGGTGTATCCTTTCGAGGTGGATCCCTTCCGGAAACACTGTCTGATCCATGGCCTGGATGACATTGGTCTGACCCTGGAGCACCAGGCCACCATCGAGGCTTTCGAGGCGCAGCGTCGCCAGTCGGCTCCCTGGGTCTTTCTCGCGTGAGGTAAGGAAAACGGCATGAAAAATATCTATTTGTTGCCCGGCGACGGCATTGGTCAGGAGATCATGGCCGAGGCGGTCAAGGTGTTGGACTGGATGCAATCCCGGGGACTCGTTTCCTTGCGGATGAGTGAAGGCTTGATCGGCGGCACGGCCTATGATCGGACCGGCACGCCCCTGCCCGAAGCGACCGTGAGCGCGGCCAAGAGCGCGGATGCGGTGTTGTTGGGTGCGGTCGGCGGCACCCAATGGGAGGCGCTCGATTATTCCGTTCGTCCGGAACGGGGTCTGCTGGGGATCCGCAAGGCGTTGGATCTCTATTGCAATCTCCGTCCGGCCCAGGTTTTTCCCCAACTGGCCAACGCCTCGACGTTGAAACCCGAGGTGGTGTCGGGGATTGACATCATGGTGGTGCGGGAACTCTCCTCCGGCATCTATTTCGGCGAGCCGCGCGGGGTCGAAACCCTGCCCGATGGTCGTCAGAAGGGACTCAACAGTCTGGTCTACTATACGGACGAGATTCAGCGGGTGGCCAGACGGGCCTTCGAGATTGCCCGCAAACGTCAGAAACGGCTCTGTTCGGTGGACAAGGCCAATGTGCTCGAATGCACCGAGTTGTGGCGCAAGACCGTGATCGCCATGGCTCCGGACTATCCGGATGTGGCATTGTCCCACATGTATGTGGACAATGCCGCCATGCAACTGATCCGCAATCCGCGTCAGTTCGATGTGATTCTGACCACCAACATGTTCGGCGATATTTTGTCAGACGAGGCGAGCATGTTGACTGGTTCCATCGGCATGTTGCCGTCGGCCTCGCTGGGCGATCAGAGTGCCCTGTACGAGCCGATTCACGGCTCGGCCCCGGATATCGCGGGTCAGGGGGTGGCCAATCCTTTGGCCATGATTCTGTCGGTGGCCATGATGTTTCGTTATACCCTCGATCAACCCGCTCTGGCGGAGCGGATCGAGCGCGCGGTTCACTTGGTGTTGGATGCGGGTGTGCGTACCGCCGACATCTGGGAGCCGGGCATGACCAAAGTGGGTACTGCGGCCATGGGGGATGCCGTGGTGGCTGCGCTGACCGCCTGACTTTCGGTTTCAGGCACAATTCATCAATCTCTCAAAGACAGGATGTCATGACTCATGGACGTATTCAATGTTGCCATCGCCGGGGCCACCGGCAATGTGGGTCGGGAGATGCTCGCCATTCTGGAGGAGCGTCGTTTCCCGGTGGGTGAACTGCACCTGCTCGCCTCCGAGCGGAGCGCGGGCAGTCGGGTGGAGTTCCGGGGTCAGGAACTGGTGGTGAAAAATCTCGCCGACTTCGATTTTGCCGGGGTGCAGGTGGGATTGTTCTCTCCGGGTGGTTCGGTGTCGGCGATCCATGCGCCCCGTGCGGCAGCAGCCGGCTGCGTGGTGGTGGACAATACCTCCCACTTCCGCATGGATCCGGATGTGCCGTTGGTGGTGCCCGAGGTCAACCCTCAGGCCATTGCCGACTACAAGAAAAAGGGGATCATCGCCAATCCCAACTGCTCGACCATCCAGATGGTGGTGGCCTTGAAGCCGATTCACGACGCGGCCCGCATCAAGCGGGTGGTGGTTTCCACCTATCAGGCGGTCTCCGGTGCGGGCAAGGCGGCCATGGATGAACTCATGGAGCAGACCCGGTCGTTCTACATTCCGGGCCACGAGGTGCCGCCGAAAAAATTCACCAAGCCGATCGCTTTCAATCTCATTCCGCAGATCGACGTTTTCCTGGAAAACGGTTACACCAAGGAAGAGATGAAGATGATCAACGAAACCCACAAGATCCTGGATCCTGCGATCCGGGTGACGGCCACCACGGTGCGGGTTCCGGTGTTCAACAGCCATTCCGAGTCGGTGACCATCGAGACCGAGCGTCCGTTGTCGCCGGCTGAGGCGCGGGCGATTCTGGCGAGTGCGCCGGGCATCGAGGTGGTGGATGATCCGGCCACCTTGACCTACATCACCCCGCGCGAGGCGGCGGGTCGCGATGCCACCTTCATTTCGCGCATTCGCCAGGATTTCAGCGTGGAAAACGGCTTGCAGATGTGGGTGGTTTCGGACAATCTGCGCAAGGGTGCGGCGCTCAATGCGGTTCAGATCGCCGAGGTGTTGATTCGCGACTACCTCAAGTGACCGGGGGGGTTGCCACTTTTGGAGTGAAGCGCGTGGCGCGTTGGCTGAGGGTCGGTTTGGCGGGGGTGATGGGCGGGTTGATGCTGGTGAGCGGTGCGCATGCCCTCACCATGACCGGACCTTTGCAGGTGCAAAGCCTCCTGAACCAGCCCTTCACCGCTGAAATCCCCTATGGGCTGGATCCGGGCGAGGAGGAACCGCGCATCGAAGTTCTGGTGGGCATGAACTCCGACTTTTCCGGAGGCGGGGAGGCGCGTACCCGTTTGAGTGCCCGTTTGCTCGAAAATCCGCCTCAGGCCGGCAGTTCTGCACGCACCGGGCGGATTCTCATCACCGGGAGCCGACCGGAGACCGATCCTTTTCTGACCATTCTGGTGCGGGTCATCCGTGCGGATCTGTCGTTCGTGCGCAACTATGCCGTGGTGCTGGATGCCCATCCCACCACGGGGGTTGCGCCGGTTTTTCCGGTGCGTACCGGCGTGAAAAGCACCGAGGCTCCGCTGGTGCGTCCGGCGGAGCCGATGCCATCCCAATCCGTTGGCGGGTGGAAGCGATGGGTGGCGGGATGGTCCCGCGAGCAGTTGGCCGGGATCGCCGGTGCCGGGGCATTGTCGGTCTTCTTGTTGATTCGTCGGCTGCGCAGTCGGCGCGAGGCGCAGGAGGAGGAGGCGAGCGGCGCCTTTGAGCCGGTGCGCCTCCCGGAGCGGGTGGAACCGGTGGTGAACGACAAGCCCGAACCGGTCGTCGTGGCGGCGGTTCCGGCAGCGGCTCCAATGGCGGCGGTCTTGCCTGCCATGGCGGCGGTGGCGGCCGGGTTGTCCCTGGACCTGGCGGGAGAGCATGCCGGGGTGCCTTCGGAATCGTCGATTGCGCCGGAACCGCCCGCCGGATCGGCGATCGTGCCGGAATTCCTGTTGGACCCCCTGCCGGAAGCGGCCTCCGCGTCAACTTCGTTGCCGGAATCTCTGTCGGAAACGCACGCGCCACCACAACCGGAGCCTCTGCCGGAATGGCTGTCGGAACCGCAATCGGAACCACCGCCACCGCCCGAGCCTCTGCCGGAATTGCTGTCGGAACCGCCACCGCCTGCGCAGCCGGAATCGATGGCCGAGGATGCGACGGAGAGTGCCGAGGATGCCTTGCCGATGACGGCTGCCGTGGCGTTGATCCTGCCGGATGGTCGGACTCCGGGTGGTCATGAGGATGCGGAGTTGCTCGATTTCGCGGTCTTTGGTCAGGACGACGGTACGGAGTGGTTGCCGGAAGTGGGGGAGGCACAGGTCGGACACGAGATTCCGGAAGAGAGCATGGATTTGGGTTCCAGGGATTTCTGGTCCTTTACCCAGGATTCGTTGCCAGCCGAAGCCGCGCCGCCCAGGCCGACGGTCGCCCAGGAGGAGATCGAGGTGTTGGCTTTTGATTTCGTCTCGCTCGATGCCCCATCCCCGGTCAGCGGTTCTTCTTCTTCGGCGTCGTCTGCCGCAGCGGCCCCGGACTCTGCCCCGTCGTGGGAGTTTGTCCCCTTTGATGCTGCGGATGCGGGCAGGGATGATGAAGTTCGGGGGCGTCGGGAGGCGCGGTGAGTCGCCGGCTGGATGCCCGCTGGACGATATTGGCGTTTGTCCTGCTGGTATCGGTCTGGATGGCGGCTCCTTTCTTTTCATGGGTCTGGTGGTTTGGGTGTGGTCTGGTGGGGTGGGGTGTCTGGTGTGCCGCGTTGACATGGCGGTTTGTCGGGCGTGGTTTGTGGCGGTTCCGGTGGTTGTTTCTGGCCTTGCTGGTGATTCACGGGGTGATGACCCCTGGGGAGTTTCTCTGGTCGGCCTGGCCGGTTGCGACCCGCGAAGGGGTGGCGGCGGGGGTGCATCAGGGGGTGCGGCTGGTGGTGTTGGCGTTGCTGGCCTGGAGTGTGGGTCGGGTCACGACGCCGCTGGAGTTGGTGGGAGCGTTTTATTATTATTTTAGTTTTTTAGAGAGGTGTGGCCTGCCTGTGGGGCGGGGGTTGTCGATTCTGGGGTTTTGTCTGACCGGTTTGGGGCGGTTTCGGGAGCAGGCCGAAGGGGTACGGATGGCCATGGGATTGCGTCTGGGGGTGGTCTCCGGTTGGGAGGGGCGTTTGGAGCGGTTGGCGTTTGCCGGGAGTGCTTTGTTGTCGGGGTTGTTGCGGGATCTGCGTCGGCGCGAGGAGGGGTTGGTGGTGCGTGGTTTTGCGGACGGGTTGCCGTCGGTGCGGCCTGTGGCGCGGCCCATGCGGGGAGCGGATTGGCTGGTGCCTGGCTTGCCGGGTTTGTTGTGGATTTTTTGGTTGTTTTCTTGAATCAACCATTGAAAAAAAAGCGGGGGTCTGGGGGATTCTTCCCCCAGGGTTTTGATTTTGAACCGCGCCTATTTCCGGATATGTCATTTGTCAGTGGGGTCCAGGGGCCAATGGCCCCTGGTGGGGTCCAGGGGCGAAGCCCTTGGGACTTGCTTTTGGCGCGCTTTGCCGCAGGCGCGCCCCCTGGTCGCCGCAGGCGACGCCTTTGGGCCAGAAACTCATGATCCCGAAATGGTCGCGGTTTAAACAAAAAAATAGAAAATTTTTTGTTCAAAGTCAAAACCCTGGGGGAAGAATCCCCCAGACCCCCGCTTTTTTTTCAATGATTAGTCCATGGTGAAGAGCTGGGTGAAGTTGGCGACATCCAGAATTTTTTTGATTTGATCGTTGCAGTGCGTCAATTGCACCCGCGTTTTATCGCCGCCCGCGCCTTCCTCCTTGAGCAGCAGCAGCATGCCCAACGCCGAACTGTCCATGTAGGTGACCCGCCGGAAATCCAACACAAAGCGCGTTCCTGGCGGTCGGTCGTGATAGGTGCCGCGAAAGGCGCGATGATCGCTGAACACGAATTTGTCGTCCAGGGTGATGGTGACGACGCCGGACTCTTCATGGGTGGTAATCGGCATGGGGAACCTTCTGGCAGGCGGAAACTGCCGAGGGGATTTCCCCCCGGCAGCAGTCAATGAAACAGATCAGGCGGCTTTGTCGGTTTTGGCTCCGGCGACCTTTCCGGCGTCTTGCAACAGGGACAGTTCGGTCGAGGAGAAAACCTTGTCGGTATCGAGCAGAATCACGAAGTGATTGCCCTGCTTGCCCATGCCACGGATGAAATCCGTGCGCAGGCCGGTGCCGATTTTGGGTGGGGGTTCGATCTGCTGGGGATCCAGTTCCACCACCTCCTTGACCGAATCGGCCATGGCACCGATCACCGTGGTGCCCTCCTCCTGGGTCACATCGATGATGATGATGCAGGTATTGACGGTTTTTTCGCTTTTGGACATGCCAAACTTCAGGCGCAGATCCACCACTGGCACCACGCTGCCCCGCAGATTGATCACCCCGCACATGAAATCCGGGGTTCTGGGGATTTTGGTCACGGACGAGAACTCCAGCACCTCCTTGATGCGGGAGATATCGATGGCAAAGACCTCCCGGTCGAGGTGGAAGGTGAGGAACTGGGTCACTTCGGTCAATCCCGGAACGCTCATGATCGGTAGCTCCTTGTGGCGTTAGAAGGTTTCGAATTCATCGTCCGAGGCATGACCGCCGCCCATGTTGAGATCCACGCCACCCGATTTGGCAGACGGAGCGGGCAGGGCCTTGGGCGCATGCTTCTGGAGATGTGGTGCGGGCTTGGCACCCGTGATTTTTGGCCTGGAGGCCGGTTTGCTGCTCCGGTTGACGACCTGGGCGGGTTGGGAGCCGATTTTGAAGAACGAAATCGACTGGCTCATGATATCGGCCTGGGCGCTGAGTTCCTCGGCGGTGGCGGCCATCTCTTCGGAGGATCCGGCGTTCTGCTGGATCACCTGATCGAGTTGTTGGATCGCCTGATTGATCTGTCCGGCCCCCTGGTTCTGCTCCTGGCTGGCGGCGGCGATCTCCTGGATCAGTTCGGCGGTCTTTTGGATATCGGGCACCAGTTTGTTGATGATGCCCCCGGCCCGCTCGGCCACATCCACGCTGGAGGCGGAGAGATGGCTGATTTCGCCGGCTGCGGTCTGGCTGCGTTCGGCCAGTTTGCGCACTTCGGCGGCGACCACGGCAAAGCCCTTGCCGTGCTCGCCGGCGCGGGCGGCCTCGATGGCGGCATTCAGGGCCAACAGATTGGTCTGGCGGGCAATTTCTTCGATGATGCCGATCTTGGAGGCGATTTCCTTCATGGCGGTCACCGCCTCGCCCACGGCAACGCCACCTTCGGCGGCATCCTTGGAGGCTTTCTGGGAGATGTTCTGGGTGGTGTTGGCGTTGTCGGTGTTCTGCTGGATGTTGGAAGACATCTCTTCCATGGCCGAGGAGGTCTCTTCGATGGAAGCCGCCTGTTCGGTGGCGCCCTGGGAGAGGTTCTGGGCCGCGTTGGAGATTTCGTTGCTGCCGGCCGAGACCTGGGCAGCGGCGATCGACACCTCGCCGATCACCTCACGCAGTTTGGCGGCCATCTCTTTCAGGGCATTGGCCAACTGACCCACTTCGTCTTTCTGGTCGAGATCGATGGTGGCGGTGAGATCCCCCTGGGCAATGCGTTGGGCAAAGGCGACCCCCTTGGTCAGGGCGCTGACGATCAGTTTGGTGAGCCACAGGGCGATCAGCAGACCGATCAGAACAGCCCCGATACTGGCGGAGGCAATCATCGTGGAGGAGGAGGAGACCTGGGCGGCGGCTTTTTTGTGTTGTCCATCGACCACCTGATCCACCTTCTCTTCGACCTTGCGCCGGGCCACGATCATCTCCTGCTCGGCCTTGTTCTGGGCGGCGATCGCCTCGACCATGGTAATCATCTCTTTTTGATATTGTTCGAGACCCGCGATGATCTTTTTGGCCTGGTCGATGTTGTTTTGCGCCTTGAAACTGGCCATGAGTTCCTGGGCGTTTTTCAAGGCCGCAGCCGCCCCCTCCTGGTTGCGTTTGATCTGTTTTTCATCCTTGCCGTTGGTGATGAAGACCTCTTTTTCGCCGATGCGGGCATCCTTGAAATCGATCAGCATTTGCGAGGATTTGGCCACCTTGGTGGCCCGGTCTTCGATTTTGGCCGTGTGTTCGGCCTGGGCTGCCTTGTCTGTCGAATTGACGGTGGCCTGTTGGGCAAGGATCTCGTGCAGTTTTTTCGCCTGATCCTCTTGCATGGCGGTCACTTCCGCGCGCACCACGTTGTCGGCGATGTCGCGGATGCGGGCCAGGCTTTCGTTGCGTTTTTTCTCCTGGGCCACATACAGGGCAAAGGCCTTGGCATAGCTCTCCTGGGCCTGGATGGTTTCATCCATCTGGGCCTTGTCCGAGGCGTCGTGGAATTTCTGGTCCCGGTCGAGGATCGCCTGTTTCTTGAGCGTGTCCAGGGCTTTGCTGTTTTCATCCACATACTTGAAATCTTTGCGGATGATGAAGTTCTTTTCCGACTGCATGGCCCGGCCAAGCTCTTCAAGCAACACGGCCATGTCGTTGCTTTTGTCCATGCGGTCGGCCAGCCCGGTCAATCCGTTATAGCCGCTCAAGGCGACGAAGACGGTCAGCAGCAGCACCAACCCAAAGCCAAGACCGAGTTTAATGCCCAGTTTTAAATCTTTCATGATCTTCAGGTTCCTCCAGATCTATAATTGAAAGGTGACAAATTGAGTATGCACTCCCTTGATGGGGATCATAACCGATTCTGAGGTTAATGCAACGTTTTTTCCTTGTCGATCCGGGTTCGGTTCATGCCTCGTCACCTGTTTTGAAGAAGGCCACGGCGCTTTGCAGCGTGTCGGCCTGAGCGGAAAGTTCCTCGGATGTGGCGGCCATCTCTTCCGAGGTGCCGGCATTGCGCTGGATCGCCTGATCCATGGATTGGATGGCGGCGTTGATCTGTTCGGCGCTGCGGTTCTGTTCCTGGCTGGCCGAGGAGATGGACTGGATCAGTTCGGCGGTGCGTTGGATATCCGGCACCAGTTTTTCCAGCATGCTTCCGGCCTGTTCGGCCACCGAGACGCTGGACGAGGAGAGGGCGCCGATTTCGCTGGCGGCGGTTTGGCTGCGTTCGGCCAGTTTGCGCACTTCGGCGGCCACCACGGCAAAGCCCTTGCCATGTTCGCCGGCCCGGGCGGCCTCGATGGCCGCGTTCAAGGCCAGCAGGTTGGTCTGGCGGGAGATTTCCTCGATGATGGAGATCTTTTCGGCGATTTCTTTCATGGCGGCGACTGCCTTCAGCACCGCCTCGCCGGTCTCCACCGCATCCCTGGCCGCCTGCCGGGAGATGGTTTCCGTGCTGCGGGCGTTATCGTTGTTCAGGCGGATGCTGGTGGTCATCTCTTCCATGGCCGAGGAGGTCTCCTCGATGGCGGCGGCCTGTTCGGTGGAGGACTGGGAGAGACCCTGGGCCGCGTCCGAAAGTTGCTGACTGCCATTGGCCACTTCGACCGAGGCGCATTTGACCTGCCCGAGCACCTCGCACAAGCGGGTCACGGTGGCCGAAAGGGTGGCGGCCATCTGGCCCACTTCGTCTTGCTGGCGGATGTCGGTGGTGACGGTCAGATCCCCCTGGCCAAACGTTGCGGTCATTTTTTGCAGTGCGCGGATCGGTGTCGCGATGCCGCGACCGATGATCCAGGCGAGAATGCCACCGATGACCAGAATGACCAGACTCACCACCAGCGCCAGTTGAGCGTTGCGGTGGGCTTCGGTATAGGTCTCTTCGGCGGTTTTGTCCATGTCCTCGCTGGCCTCCTTGACCAGCGCGGCGATCAACGGTTCCATGGCATGGATCGCGGCGCGCATTCTTTCCATGTTCGCCTCGATCTCCTTGTCTTTTTCCACCAGGGCGGTGAAGGCGTGCAGGTAGGTTTGCATGGCGTTGCCCAGGCTGTTCTTGTCTTCGTCCGGAATGGTCGAGGAGGCGAGCAGCGTGCCGATGGCATCGAGGCGTTGGTTCACATTGGCGACATATTTGTCGTCGCCCCGCAGTTGGTAATCCTTTTCGTCCTTGCGCAACTCCAGGTAGAGCCGTCCCAGGCCTGGCACATAACGGGCCTGCAACGATTTTTCGATTTCGTGGGCGATTTCCCGGTAGCCGTTGCTGCCTTCGCCCTTGCCGGTGAGGGTTTGGGCCGCAGCGGCCTGAAAGCTCTTGAGATACCGTTCGGCCTGTGTGGCGAGTGGTTTTTTGAGTTCATCCGGCAGGGAGGAGCGGGCCAGATCCTGGGTGAATTCCTGGGAGGCCCGTTCCAGTTGTTCGGCGTATTTGGCTTCCTTGCGCAACAGGAAGTCTTTTTCCGAGCGGCGCATCTGCAACAGGTCCAGATAGATCTCTTCGGTGTCGTAGCGCCGGATCTGTTTTTCCATGGCATGGGCCGCTTCGCGGAAGGTTCCCTGCAATCCGGATTTGGGGTCCAGTCCTTTGTCGGTCTCGTTTTTGGCCACGGTCTGGAAACTTTTGAAATACTCTTCCGTCCGTTTCTGGATGTCGGTATCCAGGCGGACGCTTTCGGCATCCTGGAACGCGGTTGCCTTCTGGAGCATGCCGTCAACGGTCTGTTGCATGGCGGCGATATTTTTGGCAACGGCCTCCAGGTATTTGCTCTCCTTGCGCAGCAGGAAATCCTTTTCCGCCCGTCGGGCCTGGAGCATCAGGATGTTCAACTGCAAGGCGTTGGATTTTTCCACCTCCACCCGTTCCAGCACATCTCCCTTGAAACGTTCCAGGGATTGGCTCAGGGTGGTCTGATATTCCCAGATCACGCCCAGAAACAACATCCCCAGCATGCCGAATCCGGCACCTACTTTGATCCCGATGGTCCAATTGCGGAATGTTTCTGTCATGCCCATGCGATTTGCCTCTTTTTGTAGAATTTCACATATCGAAATTGATGTTCTTATCGAGATTGTGACGGAAGAAATTTGTCCTATTGGTTATAGGGTTTTTTGGCAGTGATCGCAATCGTGATTTTTTTATGCGTGGGATCGATTTTTTTGATGGTTATCGATGGAGGCCGGTGATCCGCTTGAATTAAAATCGGTTTCTCCGCTCGCGCACCATGGCGAAGAGCGTCACCGGATCGGTTCCCGTCCATCCCAGGCTGCTGGCCAGAGCCGGGTCATCGGCCCGCAGGAAGGGATTGAACCGTTTTTCCATGGCCAATGGATGAGGCAGGGTGAGGCCGCCGGCGTCGGTGATGGCAATGAACTCCTGGCGCAGAGTGTACAATTCGGTCCGTTCCGGTTCCAGGGCGCAGACGAAATCGAGGTTGGCCAGGGTGTATTCGTGGCCTGCGAACAGGCGGGTCGCATCGGGCAGGGTGCGCAGTCGGGAGAGGCTGGACCACATCTGGGCCGGGCTGCCTTCAAACAGCCGTCCGCAGCCGAACCCGAACAGCGTATCCCCGGAGAACAGGGCATCCCCCACCCGATAGGCCACATGCCCCAGGGTGTGACCCGGAACCGCCAGCACTTCGGCGGTCAGGGTGTCGTCGAGGGGCAGCCGGTCTCCGTCGTTGACGGCCACCGTCAGACGGGGCAGACGTCCGGCATCGGCCCGCGCTCCGACCACCTGTCCGCCGTGGCGCTGGCGCAAGGTGTCGATGCCGCCGATGTGATCCCCATGATGATGGGTGATCAGCAGATGGGACAGGGTGGCCTGCCGGGTCGTCAGAAAGTCGCTCACCGGATCGGCCTCTCCGGGGTCCACGGCGGCAAAGGTCGTCGGGCCGGTGGCGATCATCCAGATGATGTTGTCCCGACCTGCCAGGACAGACTCGACGCGGGGTGCGGGTTGGGCCATAATGGATTCTCCTTGAGGCGGTTGTATATTATTGAAGAGGATGGGCATTGGAAGCGATCCGTTTGCAGACCTGGTATGCCACTCCCCTGGGACAGACGGCGGCCCGCATGGTGGGAGAGGCCATGGGGCGCTGGTTGAGCGTCCATCCCGCCGAGCGGACTTTGGGATTCGGTTTTCCGCATCCCTATCTGGAGGATCTCCGTCCCTGGAGCGGCGCGCTTTTTGGCGCCTCGCCCGCCGAAATGGGCGTGGCCCGTTGGCCCGTCGGTTCCGACAACCGCATCGCCCAGGTCCGTCCCGATGCCTTGCCGTTTCCCGCGGAGTATTTCGATCGCGTCATCATGACCCATCTGCTGGAAGGGGTGCAATCCCTGCGGGCCACTTTGCGCGAAACCTGGCGGGTGCTGGTGCCGGGGGGGCGGATTCTGGTCATGGTGCCGAACCGGGGTGGTTTGTGGGCCAGGCGCGATGTCACCCCGTTCGGCTGGGGGCGTCCCTTTTCGCCCCGGCAGTTGCGCACCACCCTGGAAGAGTCGCTGTTTTTGCCCCGTCAATCCTGCTATGCCCTGTTTCTGCCCCCCTTCGCGGGCAGACGATGGCTGGCGGCGGCTCCGGCCTGGGAAAAGGCCGGCGTGCGTTGGTTCGCGCCATTGGGCGGGGTGATTCTGTGCGAGGCGGAAAAGGTGGTGTATGCGGTTCCGGTGATCGATTCGGGGCAGCGCAAATCCTCTCACCGCAGTCGCATTCCTTTGACGGTCGGCAACAACCGTCGCAACGAACATGAAGAGCAGACCCGATGAACGATACTGCCCGCATCGGTGCCTTTCTCGATGAATTGCTGGTGGAACGGGGGTTGGCAGGCAACACCCTGGAGGGCTATCGCAGCGACCTGGAGGCATTTCAGGGATTTCTGGTCACGCGCGGCCAGGGATTGCTGACCGCCTCGCGGGAGGATCTGGCGCTCTGGATGGAGGATCTGTATCAGCGTGGTCTGGCCGCGACTTCGGTGGCGCGCAAGTTGTCGGCGGTGCGGCGTCTGTTTCGTCATCTGGCCGAGCGCGAACTGCGCGGCGATGACCCGTCCCGTCTGCTCCAGGGGCCAAAGCGTCGGCGCACCCTGCCCAGGGTGCTCGACGAGCAGGAGGTGAACGATCTGCTGGCGGCGCCGGATCGCTCCACGCCGCTGGGGCTGCGGGATGCGGCCATGCTGGAGACCCTTTATGCCACCGGCATGCGGGTTTCGGAGCTGGTGACCATCGGCACCGAGGATCTGAATGCGGAGAGCGGTTTTTTTCGGGTGGTGGGCAAGGGGGACAAGGAGCGCATCACCCTGGTCGGCGAGCGTGCCCTGGCGATGATCGCCGGTTATCTGCGTCATGCCCGTCCGCTGCTGATGCTGGGCCACAAACCGACCCGGGCGCTCTTCGTGACCGCGCGGGGCGAAGCCATGACCCGACAGAATTTCTGGTATGTGATCCGCCGTTACGCGGCCCTGGCCGGGATTGTCCAGGAAATTTCCCCCCATGGTCTGCGCCACTCCTTTGCCACCCATCTGGTGAAACACGGGGCGGATCTGCGCGGCGTGCAGATGCTGCTTGGTCATGCGGATGTGGCGACCACCGAGATTTATACCCATGTGGCCAACGATCGGTTGCAACAGGTCCATGCCCGGTTTCATCCCCGTTCCGGGGGAAAGGGGGAGTCATGATTGCCCCATGCAATAGCGTCATTTGAGCCGACCGTGACCGCGCGCAGAGCACTGCTGGCGATCTTGTTGGTTCTGGCGGGCGTGGTCTGGTCGCCTGACGCGCGCGCCGCAGAGGAACCCGTGCCGTTGCGTCTCGGCGCGGTGATGGAAGGCGGTTCCGCCATCGGTCATCTGTGGCTGCTGGAAGATCCGGAGCGCCTGCTGACGGTGGCCGATCTCTCCCGTCCCGAGGTGGCGCAACGGTTTCAGCCGGTCGGTACGATCACCAGTCGCGGACTCTCCTCCTCGGCCTGGTGGTTGAAACTGGAGGTGGTGAATCCGGAGGATGTGGCCCGTTCCTGGTTTTTGCAGACCTTCAGTCCCACGCTGGACTATCTGGATTCTTATCACCTCGTCGCCGGGCAAACGGTGTCGGTCTGGCATCTCGGGGATCGTCGTCCCATCCAGGATCATCCCGTTCCTTTTGAATCTCCGGTCGTTTCCCTGGTCAGCCAGCCGCACGAAACCGGTGTGGTCTATCTGCGTTTTGCCTTCGAGGAGGTGGGCTTCATCGATGTGGATCTGCTGGTGTGGAGTCCGGAGGCTTTCATGGCCTATCGTGATCGTCATGGCCAGTGGATCGGGATCTATCTGGGCGGTCTGTTTTTCATGGCGTTTTATAATCTGTTTCTGTTCGTCTCGATGCGGATGCGCGAGTATTTCTGGTATGTGATTTATATTGGTTCTTTTGCCTGGAGCACGGTGGCGATCATGGGGTTGGGCCACCGGTTCTTTTATACGGAATCGGCGTGGTTGATCGAATATGTGCCCACGCTGTCGATCCAGTTGTCGTTGTTGCTCGGGGTGCAGTTCGCGCGCGTCTTTCTCGATTCCGCCCGGCTGGCCAGGGGCATCGATCGTCTGCTGCTTGGATTCATTCTGGGCATCGCGATCAGCATGGGATGGATTCTGGCCGGATTCAAGCTGCTGGGCATCCAGGTGATGCTGGCGGTCGCCAGTCTGATGCTGCCCGGTCTGCCCTTGGTCAGCATCTGGCTCTGGTGGCGCGGCCAGGACCGGGCCAGATTTCTGGTGCTGGGCTGGATTTTTCTGATCGGCGGATTTGCGTTCGGTCTGGGGCGTTATTTCGGTTATCTGCCTACCTCGTTCTGGAGTTTCTGGGGCGGGCGGCTCGGATTCTGGCTGGAGGCGGCCTTTTTGTCGCTGGCCCTGGTGGACCATATCAATATTTTACGGCGCGACAAGGAGTTGGCCATCCAGCGCGAGAACGCCGCCATGCTCCTGGCCAAAAGCGAGCTGGAAGGCCGGGTGCTGGAGCGTACCCACGATCTGGAGGAGGCCAGACAGCGGGCCGATGATGCCAATCAGGCCAAGAGTCTTTTTCTGGCGAATATGAGCCATGAAATCCGCACCCCCATGAACGCCATCATCGGTTTGTGTCATCTGGTGCGGCGCGACCATCCGACCCGGCAACAGGAAAAACATCTGATCACCATCCAGAATGCCGCCCACTCGCTGTTGAGCATCATTGACGACATTCTCGATTTTTCCAAAATCGAAGCCGGGGCCTTGCGGGTGGAATCGATTCCCTTTTCCCTTCAGGAGTTGATGGGTGAGATTGTCCGGCTGATGGCCCCCAAGGCCAGGGAGAAGGGGCTTTCCTTTCAATGGATGGGGTGCGGCGGGGCGGATCGGATGCTGTACGGGGATCCGTTGCGGTTGCGACAGGTGTTGCTCAATCTGCTTTCCAATGCCATCAAGTTCACGGAGCAGGGATCGGTGCGGCTGGTGGTGGAGCCGGGTGAAATCCGGGAGGATCGGCTCTGGATCCGTTTCGCGGTGGTGGATACCGGCATCGGCATGCGTCCGGAGGCGTTGGAGAGACTGTTCCAGCCGTTCCAGCAGGGGGATGTCTCCCATGCCCGGCGTCATGGGGGGACGGGTTTGGGGCTGGTCATTTCCGCCCGGCTGGTGACGGCCATGGGGGGGCGGATGAGCGTGGAGAGCCGGGAAGGCGTGGGCAGCACCTTTGCCGCCTGGATTCCCTGGATCCGGGGCGAGGTCAACGCGGGGGAATGGGCGGAGCAGAAAGTCGGCGCGACGCAGCCTTCTGCCGGGCCATATCCGGAAGAGGAGGCCTTGCGGCGCATTCGGGGGGCCAGCGTGCTGCTGGTGGATGATATTGCCCTGAACCGCGAGATTGCCCGGACCTTTCTGGAAGGGTACGGAGTGCGGGTCACCGTGGCCGAGGATGGGCAACGCGCGGTGGCTCTGGCGACCGGGGAGTCCTTCGACCTGGTGTTGATGGACGTGCAGATGCCCGGCATGAATGGTCTGGAGGCGACGCGGGCGATCCGTCGTTTGCCGGGTTGCGCCCGGCTGCCGATTCTGGCCATGACCGCGCATGCCCTGGAGGAGGATCGCCGTGCCTGCCTGGAGGCGGGCATGGACGATCATCTGGCCAAGCCATTGGATCCCGAGCATTTTTTTGCCAAGCTGACCCAGTGGATTGCCGCGCGGGAGGAGGATGAGCCGTCACCGGGCGCGCCGGGGACGGTCGTTGGCGGCGCGTGCGGCCCGTATGGCTGGCCCGAGTTGCCTGGTGTCGAGATGGCGCATGCGTTGCGTCTGGTCCATGGGGATCAGCGGATTTTCCGGCACTCTCTGGACTCTTTTGCGCAAGATTATCGAAATTTGGCCGAGGAGGTCCGCGCAGCCTGGAAAGAGGGACAATTGTTGCGGGTCAAAGCCAGGATTCATGCGCTCAAGGGGTTGGCGGGCAACCTGGGCATGCTGGTGCTGGGCGACAAGGCCCGTCTGCTGGATCACTCCCTGGCCCAGGGGCGGGTGACGGTCCACGAGGTGTTGGCCCTGACCCGGGAGTTGGAGCGGGTTTTGACCGGGCTGGAGCGGCTGGATGCCTTTCTGCCCATGGTCTCCGCGCCTCCGGCCTTGGGCGTTGTGGATGCGGCCTTGTTCGCAAGCCATTGTCAGACCCTGGCCCGGTTGCTGGAGACCGGCGACTTCACCGCCCTGGAGGCGTTGCCGCCACTGGCCGCCACCCTGAATGGGCACGAGGCGGGACTGCTCTCCCGTCTGGAGGCCCAGATCGCCGCCTTTGCCAACGAAGAGGCCCTGGCCACCCTGGCCCGGTTGCAGCAGGCGGTCCGGGAGCAGACCACGCTCCCGACCGACGTCATTCCCCTCCTTCCGGAAGGATCCACGCCATGAGCCAGACTCCGTTGCCGCGCATTCTGATCGTCGATGACGAGCAGCACAATCTTCAGGTCCTGGGCACGGCGTTGAAGGCGCTGGCGCGGGTCTTTGTCGCCACCTCCGGCGAACAGGCGTTGCGTCTGCTGACCACTCCGCCCCATCCGGAGATGATTCTGCTCGATGTGGTCATGCCGCAGATCAGCGGGTTCGAGGTGTGTCGCCGGGTCAAGGAGCAGCCGGTACTGGCCGACATTCCGGTGATTTTCATCACCGCCATGGATTCCGAGGAGGACGAGGCCAGGGGATTTGCCCTGGGAGCGGTGGATTTCATCGCCAAGCCGATCCGACCGGCGATTGTCGCGGCGCGGGTGGCCACCCATCTGGCGTTGCAGGCGCGGCAACGGGAGTTGATCCTTGCCCGTCAGGAGGCGGAAGAGGCCAACAAGGCCAAAAGCATCTTTCTGGCCACCATGAGCCATGAAATCCGGACGCCGCTCAATGGCATGCTCGGCATGGCCGATCTGCTGGCCGAAATCGACATGCCCGATCCTGGGCCGGAGTATGTGCGCACGCTGCTCAGTTCGGGGCGTGCCTTGCTGGCCATCATCAACGATGTGCTGGATTATTCCAAGATCGAAGCCGACAAATTGCTGCTGGAGTCGATCCCGCTGGATTTGCACGCCCTGCTCAACGATCTGGCGATGTTGTTCCAGGGGTTTGCCGGCAAGCGCGCCATCGCCTTGCACCATCGCATCGCCGACACGCTGCCGGATTGGATGCGCGGGGATCCGACCCGGTTGCGTCAGATTCTGGTCAATCTGCTTTCCAATGCGGTCAAGTTCACCCAGCAGGGCAGCGTCACCCTGGTGGCCATGCCTGAGGAAGATCCCGAACTGGGGCAGGCGATCCGTTTCGAGGTCCAGGATACCGGGGTGGGCATCTCGCGTGAGCAGTTCGTCAAACTGTTTCAGGCCTTCGAGCAGGCTGACCGTTCCACCACCCGTCGTTATGGGGGGACAGGTCTGGGGCTGGCCATCACCCACAAGCTGGTCAAGTTGATGGGTGGCCGGATCGAGGTGGAGAGCGTCCCGGGGAGCGGGAGCCGTTTTGTGGTGGTGCTGCCCATGGTGCCGTGTGATCCGCCGACGCCAGGCTCCGCGGCGGATCCGGTGGTTGCGGAGACCGGTTTTGCGCGCGGAGCGCGGATTCTGGTGGCCGAGGATGATCCCATCAACCGGGCGGTCCTGCGGGGCATGCTGAAACGGTTCGATCTGCGGGTGACCTTTGCCGACAACGGGCGGCAGGCGGTGGAGTTGGCGTCCCGCTCGGGTTACGAACTGATTTTCATGGATTGCCAGATGCCGGAGATGGACGGCTACAGCGCCTGTCGCATCATTCGCGATCAGGAGAAGTCACAGGGGCGTCATACGCCCATCGTGGCCATGACCGCCTATGCCATGAGCGGAGACCGGGAGCGTTGTCTGGCGGCGGGCATGGATGATTATCTGGCCAAGCCGGTCACCCGGCAGGGGATTCAATCGGCCATGCTGCGTTGGCTTTCGCGCGAGTCTCCCCTGGCCGGGCTGTGGTCCGAGGCAGACTCCTGCGATGCCGCGACGTTGGATCGGGAGCGGCTGAATGCGTTGCGCGTGTTGCTGGAAGAGGAGTTCGATCCTCTGCTCACCCAGTTTTTGCAACTGTTGCCGCAACGGGTTCAGGCCTTGCGCACGGCCATGGCCGGGAATCAGCCGCGGGAGATGGTGCGGGCTGCCCATGCGCTGAATGGGGCGGGGGCGCAATTGGGGGCTGTGGCTCTGGTGCGGTGCGCTCGTGCCATCGAGGCCATGGGGGCGTGCGGGCAGGTGCGGGAGGCGGTTTCGCTCATGCCGCGTCTGGAGCAGGAGGTGTTGCGTCTGGAAGATGCCTTGCGGGCCGAGCAGCGGTTGGCCGGATTCCGGCGGGATCTGGGGGATACCGGTTGGAAGGATTTTCTGCGTATGGCCGGAGAGTCCCTGAGCGCCTTGCTGGAGCGGATCCGGGTGGCGGTGGCCGTCGGTCCGGCGGGCGAGCGGCCCATGCGCGAGGCCGCCCGTGATCTGGCGGGATTGGCGGGCAGTTATGGTCTGGTCGAGGTGGAGCGGTGTGCCGGGGATCTGGAAAACGATACGGATGCCCGACCGGTCGCGCAGCGTCTGGAGGCGTTGACGGAGGCGGTAAAGCGGGCGTTGGGGGTGTTGCAGGAGCATGCGTGAACACTTTCGACCGCGCCCATCTCGGGATACGTCGTTTGTCAATGGGGTCCAGGGGCCAAGGGTCCCTGGTGGGGTTCAGGGGCGAAGCCCTTGGGACTTTTGCCTTTGGCGCGTTTTGCCGCAGGCGCGCCCCCCGGTCGCCGCAGGCGACGCCTTTGAGCCAAAACTTCCATATCCCGCAATGGTTGCGGTTTTAAGAGGGCCAGAAGTGGGGCATGGTCGTTTTTGTTGACCGGTTTTGGCAGAGGGTGTTATTCTGTCAAGAAAACCTGCCACGACACGCGCCAGGATTGCAATCCATGGAGATTGCCCCATGAAATTCATCGATCCCAAAATCGATTTCGCCTTCAAGAAGATCTTCGGCAGTGAACAGGCCAAGGATGTTCTGATCAGCTTTCTGGAGAGCCTGCTTGGCCTGGAGGGGGAGCGGCGCATTGCCGAAGTGACCCTCCTGGATCCGTTTCAGGCCCCGAAAATTGGTACGCTGAAATATTCCATCCTGGATGTCAAATGCCGGGACCATCGCGGAATCCACTATATCGTGGAGATGCAGGTCCGAAAGGTCTCTGCCTTCCTGAAACGCATCCAGTACAATGCCGCCAAGGCCTATACCAATCAGATCGAACGCGGCGAAGATTATCCGAAACTGAACCAGGTGATTGCGGTCACCATTACGGATTTTATCGTATTCGATCTCTTCGACCACTGTATTTCTCGTCACGAGACGCGGGAAACCGTGACCGGACACGCCTTTTTGCAAGAAATTTTGCATGTGTTTGTCGAACTTCCCAAATTCAGGAAATCCCTGGCACAACTGGAGGGCATCCTGGATCGCTGGATCTACTTCATCCGCTACGCCGATGCGCTCAAGGAAATTCCACCGCAATTGCAGGCGGCTCCATTCAACCACGCCTTTGAAATGGCCATGATGGCCAATATGACGGTGGACGAGTTGGAACTGTATGACAAGGCCAGCATGGCCATTGCCGATGCACGAGGCATGGTCGAAGTGGCGAAAGAAGAGGCTTTCCAGGATGGAGCAAAGAAAGGCCGAGCAGAAGGCCGAGCAGAAGGCCGAGCAGAAGGCCTCCAGATCGGCGAACGGAAAGGTCGGCAGGAAAACGCCTCTGCCATGCTCTTGAAACTGATCCATCGCAAGTTTGGTCAGACGCCGGATTGGATCGTCGCAAAGGTCCAGGCGGCAAGCCTGGAGCAGCTTGACATGTGGAGCGACAATTTCGTCTTCGCAAACTCCGTGGACGAGGTGTTTTCCTCCTGATTCTCTTCAGGAAAGGCGTTAAACCGCAGGGGCGGTAACGTACGCCGCAAGATCCACCGTATCGATCTGGGAGGGATCCAGAAATTTCTCGGCATATTTTTGATAGACGCCACTTTTCAGGAAGATTTCGAACAGATCCGGATCGATGTGGCCATCCTTCCTCATGAACCCCATGATCCGGATCGACTGGCTGAGGGTCTTTGGCTCCTTGTAGGGACGATCCGTGGCGGTCAGCGCCTCGAAGACATCGGCAATGGCCATGATCCGGGCCGGGACTGACATCTGCTCCCGATTCAGCTTGCGCGGATAACCCGTGCCGCGCATGGTCTCGTGATGGGCGCCGGCAAACTCCGGCACCCGCGCCATGTTGTCCGGGAAGGGGAGATTTTCCAGCATGGCCAGGGTCTGGACCACATGCTCGTTGATCTTGTAACGCTCCTCATGGGTGAGCGTGCCCCGTTCGATGCAAAGATTGTAGATCTCGCCCATGTTGTACAGATGCTCCGGTGCCGGCATCTGAATGCCCAGGGACTCGTCTCGCGTCTTGGCGTCCCGCTCCCTTGGAATGATGTGCTCGGCTTTGTCGGCAAGCAGGAATTCCGGCGTCGGCAGCGCGGTCGCGTGCGTGCCCTTGCGTTTGAGTTCGGCATGGGACAGACCCAGGGCATCATCGAAATAACGCAGCCAGGTCTGCTGGGCCAGAGTTTTGATCCGCGCCTGGTCGGCTGGCGTCATGAATTCGCCTCCCACATTGGCGCGGGCGATGAACGCGAACTCCTCTTGCAGCCTGGCCTGCTGCTCGGCCAACTCCCGCTTGAGCGGTTCCCGCTCTCCACCCGCCAGCAGGGCATGCAGACAGGCGATTTCCGCATCCCGATGCAACACCTCGAAGCGCATGCGGATTTCGTGGATGCGATTGTGAATTCCTTCCAGTTTGGTGGCCTTGTCCACCACATACTCAGGCGTCGTCACCTTGCCGCAGTCGTGCAGCCAGGCCGCGATCTTCATCTCCTGGTGTTCATCTTCGCTCATGGTGAAATCGGCAAATCCCGGATGATCCGATTCGCAGACCGCCTGGGCCAGCAGACGGGCCAACTCGGGCACCCGCTCGCAATGGCCGCCGGTGTAGGGCGATTTGGCGTCGATGGCGGCTGCGATCAGCCGGATGAAGGCATCGAACAGATCCTTTTGGGCCTGCAATAGCAGTTGATTGTCAAGCGTCATGGCCGCCTGGGCAGCCAGCGCCTCCACAAAGGTCACCAGTTCCGGATCAAACGGCACCACCTTGCCCGAGGCCGGATCGGTGGCGTTGATCAGTTGCATCACGCCGATCACCTTGCCTTGACGGGGCTTCAGGGGAACCGTGAGAAACGATTGCGAACGATAACCGGTTCCTTTGTCGAATTGCCGCACTCCGGAAAAATCGAACGCATCGGAATGATAGGCATCCGGGATCACGACGGTTTCGGCGCGATTGGCCGCATAGGTGGCGACATTTTTCAGATTGGGTTCGCCATCCGATTTGATCATGGGCACGGCAGGCATGAAGACCGGTTTGTGACCCGCACCGCCCATGGCAATGCCCAAAGAGTCGGTACGCACGATGCTGAAGCGCAGATAATCATCATCCGTGCGCAGATACAGGGTGCCCGCATCGGCATGGGTCAGGGCCTTGCCTCCCAGCAGGATATCTTCCAGCAATTTTTCGATATCCCGCTCCTGGGCCAAAGAGACCCCGAGTTCCACCAGCTTTTGCAACTTCTCCTGGCTGCGTACCAGATCCGCCGTCCGTTTGCGCACGGTTTTTTCCAGGGTTTCGGCATGCCGTTCCAGTTTGCGGTGGGCCTCTTTCAACTCTTCCTGTTGCTGCTGGATTTGCAGATGGGCCTGCTTGACCTTTTGTTCGTTGCGGTCGCTCATCCGCAGGATTTTTTGCGTCCCCTTGAAGAGCTTTTCATAACCTTTCAGCAGACTGGCCAATCCGGCGCGCAACTCCTCTGCCGGAACGCCCTGGCGTTCCAGCAGGGATGCGGCATGGGCCAGGGCGGCATTTTCACCCTCAAAGAGGTCAAAACTCATGACATATCACCTTCTGCTGGTTTTCTGGTAGGTAAATAATGAACGTGTGATAACCTGACAGTCCCATTTCTGCCAATTATAAAGTAACTGATCCAGAGTGCAAGCGGCGTTCGGGCGGGATCCGGCATCCGGAACAGGCTGCGGGCGTGCGGTCATGGGAGGATGCGACAACGTGCGGATATCCATTGCGCTGGATTCATGCTAGGGTGAGCGGGAGTCTGGTGGCGGTCCGACAGGAGACGAATGGGGCCATGGGGTTGTGATCGGTGGATTCGGGTGTGGTGTCTTGGTCTGGGAAGGTGGGTGGTTTATGGAAAAAAGAGTGTATTTCATTGCAGGCGACTGGCTGGCCTGTGCCGTGTTGTCGGCCTGGGCGGCCTGGGTCGCACGGCTGGTGCCCGCCACCTGGCCCATGGGCGTGGAGATGGTGGTGGGCATGGGGGTGGGCATGCTGGCGGCCATGGTGGCCATGCCTCCTTTTCTGGTTCTGTTCGGAGCCTTGGAGGTGATGGTGCCGGTGATGCTGGGCAGCATGATCAGCAGCATGTTGCCGAGCATGCTGCCGGGTTTGCGTGCCGAAACCGGCGCGCTGTTGGTCTGGGGCGCCGGGTGCGGGCTGCTTTCCTGGGGAGGCACCTGGCTGGCGGATGGGTGGCTGCGCCGGAGGAAAACCGATGGACAATAATCCCTCTTCCTCGCGTTGGGATGGTACGGCACGGTTCTATGATCTGCTGGCTTATGGCGCGGAGAAACGTTGGGCGCCAGCCAAGAAGGCGTTGTTTGCCCGCATGGCCCCGCAGCGCAAGATCCTTTTTGCCGCCCTGGGCACTGGTCTGGATATCCCTTTCTTTCCGCCGGACCGCGAGATCATGGCCATTGACATCAGTCCCGGCATGCTGGCTCAGGCCGCACCCCGCGTGGCCGCCTATCCGGGGCGGCTCGATGCCCGTCTCATGGACATCACCGCGCTGGCGTTTCCGGATCAGACGTTTGATCAGGTGTTTACCGCCTGCACGTTCTGTTCGGTGCCCGATCCCATGGCCGGGCTGGCCTCCTTGCAGCGGGTGATGAAGCCCGGGGCCGAGTTGTGCATGTTCGAGCATACCGGCAGTCATCTCTTTCCTTTCAACTGGTTGCTGAATATGTGCAATCCGATCTGTCGTCACATCGGCCCGGAGATGAACCGCGATACCGTGGCCAATGTGGCCCGCGCCGGGTTTCGGATCGTGGAGGTGAACAACCTGTTTCTGGATGTGGTCAAGACGATTCGGGCGGTGCGGCCCTGACGGGCGTAGAGAGGGCGGGATCACAACCAAAAGAGGGTCCGGGGATGAATTTCCCGAGACCCTCTTTTGGGGTGTTCAGAGATTTTTGGCTGGGCCGCCAGGATTCGAACCTGGGTATGCCGGAATCAAAATCCGGGGCCTTACCGCTTGGCGACGGCCCAACGTTCAAAAAGGATTCTACACCATACCGCTCCCTTTGGGAAGGGAGGAATTTATGCGGGGCGTTGCTGATTCCGGATTGTTCATGCGGAATGGCTGAAAATCGTCCGCTCCCCGTCATCGGCGAGAATCGCTTCGACCCGTTGTCGCCACAGTTGGCCAAATTCCGTGCGTTGGGCAGGCGTGGCCTGTTGGCCGAGCACCAGAGGCATGAGCGCGCCCATGGAGGCTGCCGGGGGAATGGCTGCCGGGGAGTAGCTCAAGGTCACCTTCTGGCCGGTGGCCATGCGTTCGAACCGGAACAGCCCCGAGGTGGATTTCTCGTCGAACTGCAACAAGTTCATCCGGTTGTATTGTCCCGCCAACCCTTTGAAGCCGTTCTGGGCCGCTGCGCCGCTCACCAGGGTGAAGATCTGGGTGATGGGGCCGGTTACGCCCTCGTCCACGCGTCCGGGCACGGTGATCCGGAGGTCGCCCCGTTGCGGCAGGGTGTCGGGATACAGCAGCGTCAACGCCCGTTTGATCAGCAGAAAGGCGCCGGCCACGGTCGGGCAGGCATGGCCAGCCAGTTTGACCGCATCGTTGAAGGTGTAGACCAGCGGAGCGTCTCCTGCGCCCAACAGTTCGGCCAAAGGGTCGCGCAGGGTGATGTTCGGAGTGTCGGGAAACATGCAGACCTCGTGAAGGTGGAATGGGAGAATGTTCGGAAGCGGTTCAGTGGTTCATCCGGGGAGGGCGTCGGGGAGGCCGAGAATGGTCTCCAGCAACTCCCGGACAATGCCTGCGCCGCCTGGCGTTTTCAGCACGCGCCATGCCGCCTTGCGCACCACGGGCATGGCGTCCGCCACGGCCACCGGGTATCCGGCCAGCCGCATGGCAGGCAGATCGTTGACATCGTTGCCCACAAAAATGATCCGCGCGAGTTGAAAACCCTGCTCGCGACACAAGGCCTCCAGCGAGGCGCCCTTGTCTTTCACAGACTGGAATACCGGCAGTTTCAACTTGCGGGCGCGGGCGCTCACCACGGGATTGGTTTCGGTGGACATGATGAATGCCGGAATCCCGGCGGCGCGCAAAATATCGAATCCCATCCCATCCCCGCGACTGCAATAGACCGCTTCGGTGCCATCCTGACTCACCAGCACCCGATTGTCGGTCAACACGCCGTCAAAATCGAACACCACGGCATCCATCCACTCCAGGGGATTGCCGCGTACCGGTTCCGGCGTGTTTTTTTCTCCGTTCCACTCCTGGGCCAGACGGGTGAGGGCCGGGGAGTCGATCTCCTGGCTCTCCTTGTCGTCCATCAGGAAAAGCGTCACCTTGCCGCCAACCAGACATCTGCCCGACAGCAGCAGAGCGGTGCGGGTGATGCTGATCGAGCCGTTTTCCCGGTAGCTTCGTTCGGATTCGTGCATCTCCTGGGGGCGGGCGCGATAACTCAAATCGTAGCCGGGTTTGGGATTGCGGGCATTCTTCCAATAAAGAATCGGGGTGGCGCAGACGCTCACCAGCGCCTCGGCGCCTTCGGCCTCGAATTGCCAGATGGCCGCGGTCACCCGTCCGGGTTGACGCAACGGCGTGGCGGGATTGAGGATCAGCACCGCATCCGGCATGGGCGCATTGCGTTTCATCACCTCCTCCAGCATGGGGGTGATGACCGTTTCCATGGGGGCCCCCTCCCGGATTGTCGGCAGCAGCATCGGCACTTCGGCGCCGGCCCGGCGGGCGGCATGGGCGATCTCTTCGCTGTCCGTGGCCACCACGGTACGGGTCACCGCCGGGCAGTTCAGGGCCTGCTCGATGGTCCAGACGATCAGTGGCCGACCCGCGAACTCCTGAAGATATTTTCCCGCACTGTTTTTGGCGCCGCAGCGGGCTGGAATGATGGCGAGAAGGTTCATGGACACGCCCGGCAATGGTTGACTTCCACGGTGATATGGTCCAGACCGCCAATGCCCCGCAGCAGGGATTTGTAGTGATCCGCTCCTTCGGGCTGATGGGTGATCAGCGAGACGATGCAGGCATGGCTGGAGGGGCCGACCCGCCAGAGGTGCAGGTCGATGATTTCACATTCGCCGCGCTCCTGGAAACGGTGCCGGATGGTGTTGCGCAAGGGGAAATTATCCTCTGCATCCAAAAGGGTTTTGGCGCTCTCCCGGATCAGACCGAATGACCAGACGCCGATCACGAAAGAACCGAGGATCCCCATCAAAGGATCCATCCACACCCAACCCAGGGTCATGCCGCAGATCAATGCCACAATGGCCGTGACCGAAGTCAAGGCGTCGGCCAGCACATGGAGATAGGCTCCTTTGAGATTGTGGTCTTGATGCGCGACATGAGGTTCATCGTGGTCATCGTGATGGTCGTCGTGGTCATCGTGGTGGTCGTCGTGGTCATCGTGGTGGTCGTTGTGATGGTCGTCGTGGCCGTGGGGGGCGTGATGATGTCCATGATGATGCCCATGATCATGGACATCATCATGGACACGATCACGGACATGATCGTGTCCATGATCGTGTCCATGATCATGCGCCCCACCGAGCAGCCAGGCGCTGGCGAGATTCACCACCAGACCGGAGACCGCGACCAGCAGAGCGGTGGAGAATTCCACCGGGATGGGTGCAAGCAGACGCTGGAACGATTCGATGGCCATGAGCAACGCGACGATCGCCAGCGCCACGGCACTGGCGAATCCGCCCAGGGGACCGGTCTTGCCGGAACCGAAGGTGAACCGGGGATTGTTGGCATTGCGGCGGGCAAAGGCGTAGGCGAAAGCGGCCAATCCCAGAGCGGCGGCATGGGTTCCCATATGCCAGCCATCGGCGGTGAGGGCCATGGAGCCGGTGAGGTAGCCGGCGATCAATTCGATGACCATGGTGATCATGGTCAAGGCGATCACCCAGTGGGTGCGTTGTTCGGCAGCCTGTTTCTCATCCAATCCGAAGCGGTGTTCGTGGTGCCAGGTGGCGTGTGTCGTCATTTCTTGTTTTCCTTGAGCAGTGAGAGCAAAAGCATGCCATCGGGCCAGGCCAGTTCGTGTCCGACTCCAGCGATGCGGGTGATGGCCCGTCCCCGCAGGGCCGGGACATTGTTGAGATCCTGGCTGATGCCGGGCACCAGAATATCTCCCATGGCAAAGGGATCGCCGCGCACGATGGAGAGATAACGGATGGCGGGGTGGGGTTGATGGTTGAGCCAGAAGAGCAGCGAACCGGGATGCTGGCGCACGATGTCGAAATAAAGGCCCCGCGAGACTTTGAGGGTTTGATAGCCGCCTCCCCCGAAGAAGTCCTTGACGATTTCCATGGGTCCGTCATCCGTGGCATCGAGGGCCTGTTCGGCGCGCGGAGTGCCGAGGTGCGGCGCGGCCAGGGTGATCAGGGTGGATGCCCTGGGGATTTCCCCCCGTACCAGCGCCAGACGCAACACCACTCCGCCCACCGAGTGGCCGACCAGAATGAACCGTTCGTTGGGATGGCGTGCGTTCAGCAGACGGAGCATCGGCGTCAGATGATCGGCCTGGATGGTCAGTGGCGCGATGGAGGGAAGATCGACGAGGTAGATTTTGTTTTTGGCCTTTTGGCCCGGAGCCGGGATTTCGCGCACGCCGGCGGGTGTGGTCATGAGGATGCCGGCCCGTTCCCATCCCTGGGAGGTGAGTTGCTGTACGATTCCGCTCTGTTCCCACGAGGCGGCGCTGCCCAGATAGCCGTGGGCCATCAGCATGACATCGGCACGGGCCGAGGCGGGCAGCAGGGCATTGGCCAGAACGATCAGCAGAGCGAAGATGGTGTGGATCATGGGAAGCTCCTTGCGTATCCTTTGCGCGCAATGGGGTGAGGAAACCGGGTAAATCCGGATCTTTCGGGTGGATCCTGGCAGAGATTATGGTGCGGTTGCCGCGCGAGTTCAAGTATTTGCCACCAATGTACACAATGGCGGTTGCATTTTGATCGCGCGGATGAAAAAATCCTGCCATCGCTGATGAAAAGGATCGGGAGGATTGGCATGGACATGAACCGGGATCTCAAAAATGTTGGATTGAAAGCCACCGCGCCTCGCATGAAGGTGTTGCGGCTGTTTGTTTCCGATTCGGGGCAGCATCTGAGCGCCGAGGATGTCTACAAGCGTCTGATGTCGGAAGGCGAAGAGATTGGTCTGGCCACGATCTATCGGATTTTGACCCAGTTCGAGCAGGCCGGTCTGCTCTCCCGTAGCCATTTCGATGCGGATAAGGCGATTTATGAACTCAATCAGGGGGATCATCACGATCATCTGGTCTGCATGCAGTGTGGACGGGTGGAAGAGTTCGTCGATCCCCTGATCGAAAAGCGTCAGGCCGAAATCGCCATCGAGCGGGGATTCAAGGTGCAGGATCATGCCATGTCGTTGTATGTGGATTGCTTGAATCCGGCCTGTCCGCACAAGATGGCGCATTGAGTTGTACGGTTCTCATTTGGAATCTTGATTGATGGATGTAAAAATTACTTTAATCTTTAATTCTTGTCTTCTTCCTCTGCGATCTCTCATCCTCTTCCCCTTGCTTTCATCTCTTGTGTGCAACCGCTTGCGGCCTGTGTGGCCGTGAGCGTTTTTTCCATGACGTCTGGATGGTCAAAGCGGGAGCGTGTCCAGGTTGTTGGCAAGGTGAATTTTTTGAAGTCGGTTTGTTATGCGATCTGTTGGATCTCTCTTTTTTTAAGCTAGGATATTTCAAGCAGATTTCTGTTTGGTATGGTTATTGTTTGGGTTTAATTTTTACTTATAGAATATTAAAAATATCCTTGATTTGCAACCCTGTGCTTGCTTACCATTGCAATGTACGACTCGTGATCACTGTTAGTGAAAGAGAAACATTACGGGTAATGCAATATTCAATTCCATGAATAACAGGGAGGGGGGAATGTCAAGTTGCAACTTTTCCGGCAACAGTACGCAATCGACGGATTCAAAGGACGGTGTGGGATTTGAAGCCGTCCTGAAAGCGGAGATGGAGTTGTTCAACACCAGTTCGGATCACACGCCATTGTGCGGTCTGGCTCTTTCCGGGGGCGGCATCCGCAGCGCCACTTTCGGACTCGGTGTGCTCCAGTCCCTGGCCAGGGTCAGGATGCTGGAGAAATTCCGGTATCTTTCCACCGTCTCCGGTGGCGGCTACATCGGGACCTGGCTATCCACACTGCTGTACCGCAACGGCAATGATATCAATAAAATGAATGAGGTCTTGGGAAGTGGTCATGGTGGCGGGCAGGAAGCTCACGCCATTCAGCACCTGCGCGGTTACGGCAATTTCCTGACCCCGGAACCCGGTCTGCTCAGTGCGGATCTCTGGGCGGCTCTCGCCATCTGGATGCGTAACACCCTGATCAATCTCTTCATCGTTCTCAGCGGCATTGTGGTACTCACCGTTATTCCCATTCTGTTTGGTGTGGAGTTGATGCCGATCATCAGTCCGGACGGAAAGATCGATTCGTCGCATATTCACTGGTTGTTGATGCTTGTCCTGGGCGCCTTTTTCGCGGGAGATCTTCTCTACCGATGGCTCAATGGTATGCCTAAAATTTTTGGTGTTCTGCATTGGTGGTATTGTTCGGTTATGGTTCTGGTTCCTTGTATTGGCCTGGCAGGAGACAGGATTCTTTTTTTCAGGCCCTTCAACCATCTGTTGTATTGGTATTGGCTGGTGATGTTCCTGCTTGTCCTGGTCGGGATCTTCATTAATTTGAAGGAGGCGTCAACCCAGGACAACACGATTCAATCCGAGTCCAATGTGATTGCTTTGATCATCGCTCCAACGGTAATGATGTTCATCCTGTGTACAGCATGGCTGATGAGATTGGATGAGTCCGATATGAAAAGTGCAAGTCCTTCTGTCTGGGCTTTTTCTGGGATTGTCTTGGTCGTGTTTGCAGGTGTTGTGTTCAGTTTTTGTCGGGATCAGATCAACAGAAAGAATGCTGGTGCGGATCCGTCCGGATCCGTTCGCATCCTGTTCAGTTGGCTTGTTTCTGGTGCTGTTGGTGGCGTTCTTTTGTATGGCGTCACCCTGGTTGTGCGTCACATGTCATCCGCCATGGGTCACTGGTTGACCTTGTGCCTGGGCCCGCTGCTGGTGATGGCAGCCTTTTTCGTCACCTCCAACACCCTCAATGCCTTGGCCGGGAGGGAGATCGGCATTGCCCAGCGGGAGTGGTGGGGTCGGTTCTGGGGCATTGTGGTGGCCATTACCCTGGGAGGTGTGCTTCTCTCTCTGATAGCCGTGTTCGGCCCGGCACTGGTGAACTGGATGATTGACCAACTGGGTACGGCAGTGGCTTCGGCTGGTGGTGCGGCGGCTTTTCTGGCCTCGATGGTCGGTATTGTCCTGGGCAAAGGCAGAAATTCGGGGGAGGGCCAATCCTCGGGGAAAATCGTTCGCTTGCTGGTGGCGCTGGTGCCCTGGCTGGTGCTGGCGACCCTCTTCATTGGTACGGCTTACGTCATTCACACGGCAATGGTGGATGATCGCGCTGAAATTTTCAAGCATCGCGCCGGTTGCACAGTGGATCATCCGCTTCCGGGTACTCCCGTGGGTGACAGGATTGCCTGCGCCTCCGATGCCTGTCCCTGTCCTGCGGAATTGAAACAGTATGTGCGTGTAAATAATCATATTCTTTCGCAGTTCCGGTCAGACACAGTAAGCGTTATCTTGATTGTGGCGGCGATACTTTTCTTGCTGTCGCTCCATGTCATAGATGTCAATCTGTTCTCATTGTATCACTTCTACCGTGTCCGTTTGATCCGGTGCTACATGGGGGCCACAACGCAATCCAGAACCCCTTTTTCCTTCACCGATTTTACGCAGAAGGACGAAGAACATCAGGGGGAGCTCATTCGTATGTGTCATCTGAAACGCTCTTTCCTTTACCCCATTCTGAATACCACGGTGAACATGATGCATGGGGTGAATGGCGGGTGGAAACAGCGACACGGAGCATCGTTTTCTTTCACGCCGTTGTATACGGGATTCGAATTGCCCCAGGGGAATATGCCCAGGGGATGTTATCGTCCCTCGGATCAATACATGACCGCCCCTGATCCACACAAGGATCACGCTCTTTTGCTCTCCATGGCCATGACGATTTCCGGTGCAGCGGCCAATCCGATGATGGGATACAGTTCCTCGGCACTTTTCTCCTTCATCCTGACCCTGTTCAATGTGCGTCTGGGACGCTGGTGCCCGAATCCGATCAAGAAGAAATGGGAAAAGGATTCTCCTGGCGGCTACTATTATCTGCTGGAACTCCTGGGACTGGCGGATCTGACGCGCAGCTATCTCAATCTTTCGGACGGCGGACATTTCGAGAATCTCGGGGTTTATGAACTGGTGCGGCGGCGGTGTCGTTTCATTCTGGCCGTGGATGGCGAGGAGGATGGTCAATATCGTTTCGAGGCGCTGTCCTTCCTGACCCGCAAGTGCCTCACCGACTTTGGCATTCCCATCGTGTTCGATTCCGAGGCGTTGACGGCGTTGCGTGCGGTGCAACCGGCGCCGCAGACCCCTCAGCCCCCTCCAGCCAGTGCTGTGCCGGAATTTCCGGTCAGCGGAAGCCACTTTGCCATCGGTCGCATCTGCTATTCCAAAGTGGATTCTCAGGCTGCGGACGGGGTGATCGTTTATCTCAAAACCACCCTGACAGGTGACGAGCCGGTCAACATCTTCCACTACAAAGCCAATAATCCGGCCTTCCCGCAGCAGAGTACATCGGATCAGTGGTTCGACGAGGAGCAATTCGAGAACTACCGCACGCTGGGCGTGCATGTGGCTGACACAGTGATTGATGCGTTGGGAATTTCAGAGGGAAGCTTGCCATGTGTTGATACAATCCTGGAGAGTCAAGAGGCGTTGTGCTGTCCTCCTGTGAAGACCAGATGATCGACATGAATCGCCCATGGTCAGAAATGGCCATGGGCGATTCATGATAGCGTATTGGTCGATGGAGAACAGATCGTTTCTGATGGGATGAAGATCTCCCGCCAATACAGAATAGCAACCCAAACAGGTGGAAAATCAAACCCATGAAACGTAAAATCGGTAATTTGTTGGTCATTGTTTGTTCGTGTTTACTGTTTGGATGTTCTAGTATGAATTTCCGTCAGCAGAACTCTTTCGGTCCCAAAGCGTTGTTCACGGATGAACTGAATGACAATGTTGGACAATTCTCCGAGGTTGATCTGGTTGAGGTTATTTATCGGTCTGGGGATGTCGTCGGTTACGATAAAAATGCCACTTTGGATGACGCCTTCCGGGAATTCAACAAGGGTTGTCTTGGCAGAGAGCCTGCATGTGTGCTGGCCAGAAATCGCATTCAAGATCGCATCATCGCCTCTTCCAATGCGCGCTGCGAGAACTACAAGCAGCATCTTCATCAGTTCAAGTCAGATACTTCGTTTGTCTTGACATCAACCAGTATCCTGCTTGGAGTGGCTGGTGGAGTCGTCACGCAGGCCGCAACAGCCAATCTTTTCTCTGGCGGTGCTGCCGCCTTGAACGGTATCGATGAATCGTTCAACAAGGAGTTGTTTGAAAGGAAAGCCGCCCCGGTGATTGCGTCCGGAATTGATAGTGGCCGCGATGAAATGAGAAAGCGGATTGAAGAGAAGCGCAGTAAGTATGGCAAACTGGACGGTCTCATGACTTACACTCTTGAGGCGGCGATTGGTGATGCGATTGAGTATTACAAGATGTGCAATATGGTTTCCGGATTGCAGTATATAGAGAAACTGTCCAAGTCTGCACCTGTTGTTACACCTGTTGTTACACCTGTTGTTACACCTGTTGTTACACCTGTTGTTACACCTGTTTTA
>JADFWP010000016.1:0-1226 GCA_015234115.1 Magnetococcales bacterium | reverse complement strand
TGTTGCACCTGCAACGCCCGTGGCACCCGCGAGGCTTTGAGCCGGTGGCTTCATGGGGGCATCGCCGCGTCTTTGATATGGTCTGGCAACATGTTATGCCATGGAACGGAACGGCGTATGGGATTGATGGGGGCAGTTGCACATCCAATGGATATCACAATGTTTTGGAGTATGAATCATGAATCGTAAGATCTTTACAGCCATTTTTGGCGTTTGTGCGTTCACTCTCTCGGGATGCGCAAGTTTCAATCAGAATAATGCTTTTGGTCCGAAAAATTTGTTCAAGGACCAAAAAGTAAGTGAAACCGTATCCGTTGAGCAGCTTTCCGAGCTTGATCTGATTGAATTGATCGTTTCTGTCACGGGTGAGAAGCAAAAGACAGCCTCACCAGTGACAGGCCTGGATCACGCCTTGGCTTTTTTCTATGAAAAATGCACAAAGGTTGGAGCGAATGGGGGGGCTGATCGGACGGAATGTGTTGGACCGAGAAACCAGGTCCAAGATCGTATCATTGATGCGGCCAATTTGCGCTGTGGCAACTACAAGATGCATATGCAGCAGTTCAAGGGAGATATCTCTCTTGCCCTGGCGAGTGCCGGCACCGTGCTGGGTGTGGCGGGTGGGTTGGCCACGAATGTCGCGACGGCCAATCTGTTTGCAGGCGGATCAGCGGCGGCCACTGGCATCAATTCCAGCTTCAATCTGGAGTTCTTCGCGGACCAGACCGTGCCGGTCATTGCTCAGGGGATCGATACTGGCCGCGAGGAGAAGCGGAACAGGATGGATAAGCGGAAGTCCTGTCCGGTAGAGGAATATACCCTGGAGGCGGCGATTGGTGATGCTGTGGAGTATCACAAGGCCTGCAATATGATTTCCGGATTGCAACGGGTCAGTGCAGATGCTTATGATGCCAACAATGCCAAGAAGAAAAAGCTTGATTTGATCACTGATGTAAGGGGAAAGCTTGGAGCAATCATCAATGGCAGTAAAGGAAATAATGCCGCTATTTTGGGGGCAGAGTTGCGGAAAATAAATGACTCTTTGGAGAATGAAGAGAAATCGGCGAAGGCGGCTCTGGGCAAGTGAAATCTTCAAAGCAGTGAAGACTGGGGGATTCGTCCCCCAGTTTTTTTGATTGGCAACCTGTACGAACAGGTCACGGGGACAGTATTGAAAAAAAAGAAGGGGTCTGGGGGATTCTTCCCCCAGGGTTTTGACTTTAAAC
>JADFWP010000161.1 GCA_015234115.1 Magnetococcales bacterium | reverse complement strand
TTTCAGGCGCTTGATGGCCGTAGCAAGGAGCGTGGCAGCCTCGTCCAAGCGAGCTTCGACGGTCATGTCGTCGGGGTTGGTGGGATGATTCGTCATGGGGCACCTCGTCAGGAATGGTGATGCGTTCATACCCCTTACATACGCTTCGCATCTCCGATCTGTCGGAATTTTTCTTGCGTAAGGGTTAATTGTCCATATATGATCCTAATCAGAGTTTGGATTATTATCGGAAGGTAAAAACAAACAATGAACACCGAACCCAAAAAACGACGCGGTCCCCTTCCAACCGAGGGTCCAACACCGGGACAGAAGAGGATGTTGGCAGCCATCAAGGAATTCATTGCCGCGCACGGCATGTCTCCGACGTTTGCAGAATTAGGGGAGATCCTCGGTATCAAACCACCCAGCGTCCATGAACAGGTCACCGCCATGATTCGAAAAGGCTTGGTGCGCTGCATACCCAACAAGGTGCGCTCTCTGGAAATCGTAGAGGAAATCCTTCGGGTTCCCAGACTGGTTCCGGTCCCCGTGTTGGGGGTGGTGACCGCAGGAGCGCCCATTCTGGCTGTGGAGAATCAGATCGGTGAGTTGTCGGTGGATGCCCATATCGTGCGTGGAACCTGTTTTGCCTTGCAGGTCAAAGGAGACAGCATGGTGGACGCGGATATCCATGATGGCGATTATGTCATCGTCCGGCAGCAACCGATTGCGGAGCATGGCGATATCGTTGTGGCGTTGCTGGGTGACGAAGCGACGGTCAAGCGATTGTACATTTCAGATACAGTGATTGAGCTGAGACCAGCCAATGCCGCCTATCGACCCATCACAATCGAACAGGCGGACGAACTCAGAATTCTGGGAAAGGTTTTGGCCGCTCGCAGCATGTCTCCCACCTCCTGCAACCAAGGATGAACAGAATGGCCACTTTCAATCCCCGTCGATTTGCTCAACCGGACAAGCTGAGAGAAATCACTCACAGCAGATTATTGTCATTCCTCCAACCGTTTCGTGACTATCTGGAAGGGCGCGGACTGTCATTTTCAACAGAGGGTGGCGAAATCAATTACGTCCTGCTGTCGTCCATTCTGATGAATCCTGGCGACGACACACCGGACCATCTGGTGGATGCTTTGTATTTCGTGCATGAAATGGCGACATCGGAAGGAATGAATCAGCTTTTGGGCGCCGCACGGGAAAACGGACTGACCTTGGAATACGAGGCGGACAGCAGCCCAGCCGACATCGTCATCCAGGTATGGCTCCAGGATCGGGTATTGTTGGAGACGCAACACGCTTCGGCGCTGATCGCCAACCCCAGATCTTTCACCCATTTTGCAGGCAAGATCAAAGGCCATAAGTTTACCATGCCGACAGAGCAAACCATGATGGAGTTGGAAAGCGCCATGGATGACTGGTTTGCCGAACACCGACGCGGCAGAGGGTGCAAGGTTTTCATTTTCGATCAGGGGCGCAAGGTCTGCATTCTGGTTCGTCACGGTCAACCCACCAAACGGGAGGGGTCCATCAAGGAAGGAGGAGAGTCATCTTCCGTCCATTACCGCCCGGAGAAACACGATGTGGTGATTTATGACCGCAAACTGGTTGACCTCGCGATCAACGCCGAAACCAAAGGCGAGCGGGAGATGTACGTCGCCAAAATCGGATTATACCTGTTCGGCGATGAATCCTTCTTCCCGGGTGGAGAAAAATACACTCTTGATCCACTCAAGTTGGACGGCAAGGCATCTGTCGCCTGTGGTGACGTGGAAGGGTTGGAGTGGATCCGCCTGAACAAACTTGGCATACATAACGGAGGGAAATACAGTGCCCTGGACATCAAGAAAGCAACCGATCTGTTCGCGTACTTTGAGGAGAAAGGTATTGCCATCCATCCCTCGTCACGACTTGTCATGGCGACCTTCGAGGTCAAGTTCAGCAACGCCAGACGCCCCAGGTCTCTGACGATCTATCCGGCCAACCACGCCCTGTACACTCGCGATGAGGACAGCACACTTTTGGAAAAATGGATGGGCAAACGCGGCTTTCTTG
>JADFWP010000160.1 GCA_015234115.1 Magnetococcales bacterium | reverse complement strand
TCGGCACCGCCTTGAAGCCCGGCCCAAATCAGGTCCAAATCCGACCCAAATCTGGGGACGCCAAATCCGGGGACGCCATACTGAATTTCCAGGACGGAGGATCAGTGAACGCCTTACTGATTTCCTCGACGCTGCAGAGTCATAGAACAGATCGATTCAAGTAAGGATAGACAGCACAAGACCGGACGCCTTGATGGGCGTCCGGCCTTCATCCATGGATGGCGATCAATGCATGCCAATGGCTTGGCGGTAAAGGTCCACCATGTTCTCCTGCTCCTCCAACGCCTCCCGCTCCATCTTGCGCATCTTGAGGATCTCCCTCATGATCTTGACATCGAAGCCGTTGCTCTTGGCATCCAGGAACACCGCCTTGACATCCTCGGCGATCCCGGCCTTCTCCTCTTCCAGGCGTTCGATCCGCTCGAAATACTGGATCAGAACGTCACCGGCGATGCCCTGGTAGGTGGTCGGTTTGGAGGCGGATTGGGGTTGCGGCATCTTTTCACTCCTTGATCTGGTTGAATCGGCACGGAAACGTCAAAAAAGACGGTTGCTGCCACAAGGCAAGCAAGAGGTGTGCCTTGCAATAACACTGCGCCCTGGACTTTCATCCGCTCGCCGGATCCGCTCGGTCATCACTCCGTCGCGCACCACTCCCCGGTTTTCCTGCCGCCATCGTAGGGCACCGCCAGTCCCGCCCCGATCAGCATCTCCCCCACATCCACCCCATCGGCCACCACCCTGGCCACGATGCGGAAATATTTGTCCCGCCCCACTTCCATCAAGGTGATGCGCGTCGCCTTGCTCAACCTCTCCCGCACCATAGCCTTGGCGCGCAGCGACTGTTCTTTTTCCTTCGGGCAGTGGGCACGGATCTCCGGTGCGTCCACGCCCCGGACCCGCACCGGGATGTTCTCCCCCAGCAAAGGATGCACCCCTGGAATGTCGAATCGGATGGTGTCGCCGTCGTAGTTGTCCCGATAGATCGCCCCATCTATGTCGCCATAGGTTTGCCCACCACGTCCGGAGCAAACCGCTCCGGATGGCAGCAGAAACATTCCCAGCAGCATGAAGATCATGAGACGCATCCAGGACCATGCCTTATTGGTTTGGAGAATGACTGGGCACAGCCCGAATACTAAGGATTCCTTAGTATCTTTGCAACAGGCAAGCTAAGAAAATCTTAGTCCACGTCAACTTCATGGGCATGGGCTGGGATGACCAGGACACCGATTCCAAAACGACTCAAGGAGGCCAGAGACCGGGCGGGACTCTCCCAGGCGGAACTGGGGGTCGCCACCGGGATGGATCCTTCCGGGGCGAGCGCGAGGATGAATCAGTACGAACGGGACAGGCATGTTCCCGACTTCCAGACCCTGAAGCGGATCGCTTCTGTTTTGGGATATCCCGTCCTCTATTTCTACGCCGAGGACGACGACCTTGCCGAAATCCTCCTGCATCTGGGCAAGATGGACGATGGCGAAAGATCCTCTGTGCTGGCAGAGTTGCGAAAATCAGCCTGCCGGGGATGAGGGGGACCGAGAACCGGTGCCGCCGCAAGAATCCAGAACCTCCTCGATTTTCTCCAGTTCATCGACGATCACCTGCATCACCATGAACAAGGAGGCGACGGGTGGCGTATCGTCCGGGTCCGGGCGGGCGGCGGTGCCGCATTCGGCCACCATGCGCGCCACGGCCAGGGCCTTGTCCAGGCTCAAACGGATGGTGTCAGGGTCAGGGCGTGTTTATTGTCCATGGGGTGCGTCCTTGGCAAGAGGTTTCAGGAGATGACCGGACCATACCCCACCCCTTTTGATGACTAAATATATATTTTGCCACACGCTTGTCCCCCTGGCATCGGGCAAAAAAGATATGCCCGATGCCACCGCCGCCGATGTCATCCCGGCTCCGGGATTGGGGGAATGCCCCACCGCTCACGCTGCTCGCTCCAGAGCATCGGAAACGATTTGCGCAACTCCTCCCAGGTCATGATATCCGGTTGCCGCCCGTCCAGGATGAGTTCGATGATGTCCGGTGCCAACAGCGTCAGGCGCAGGATCTTGGCCATGTAGGAAGCGTCGGTCTTTTTGTACGCCGCCAGTTCCCGGACGGAGGCGAATTGCTTTCCCT
>JADFWP010000015.1 GCA_015234115.1 Magnetococcales bacterium | reverse complement strand
TCGCAAGCGGTGTCATGGCTTTCACCAACTGATTCCCGCCAACGGACGCGGATCGACGGTCAAGAAGAAGGATGATACCCATCGCATGGCCGAGGCCAATAAGGTCTTCGCTCATTATCGTTGGTAGCACCAACAGGATTGGTGAAGCGATTCACCTCCGTGGTCTTTGTACAGGGGATGTGACGTGTCAAGGGAAATACCACTGTCTCGCGTGCGCAATATCGGCATCATGGCGCACATCGATGCCGGTAAAACCACCGTGACCGAGCGGATTCTGTATTACACCGGCCGTTCGCACAAGCTCGGTGAAGTGCATGACGGAACCGCGACCATGGACTGGATGGAGCAAGAGCAGGAGCGCGGCATCACCATCACGTCGGCGGCCACGACCTGCTTCTGGAGCGATCATCGTATCAACATCATTGATACGCCTGGTCATGTGGATTTCACCATTGAGGTGGAGCGTTCCCTGCGTGTTCTGGATGGCGCGGTTGCGGTTTTTTGTTCGGTAGGTGGGGTACAGCCTCAATCCGAAACCGTGTGGCGCCAGGCGGATCGTTACGGGGTGCCTCGCGTCGCCTTTATCAATAAAATGGATCGCATGGGGGCTGACTTCTATCGTGTCGTCGCCATGATCAAGGACCGGCTGAAAGCCAAGGCGGTTCCGATTCAATTGCCAATTGGCAGTGAAGAGAATTTCCGGGGCATGGTGGATTTGCTTTCCCGGAAAGCATACATCTTTGATGACGAATCACTCGGTGCTCGTTTCGATACCCGGGAAGTCCCGGCGGACATGGTCAATGATGTCAACGAGTATCGCGAGAAATTGCTTGAGACCGCTCTGGAAGAAGATGATGAGTTGATGGAGCGTTACCTGGAAGGGGATACCATCACCGACGCCGAATTGCGCAGTTGCATTCGCAAAGGTGTTGTGCGCGGTTCCTTTATCCCGGTGATGTGTGGATCGGCTTTCAAGAACAAGGGCGTGCAGGCTTTGTTGGATGCTGTGGTCGCCTTCTTTCCTTCGCCTGAGGATGTGCCGGATGTTCAGGGAGTTAAATCCTTGGATGATTCCACTCCTGACAGTCGGGAAGCGAAGGATACGGCTCCCTTCTCGGCCTTGGCCTTCAAGATCATGTCGGATCCTTTTGTGGGCAGCCTGACCTTTTTCCGGGTTTACTCCGGGGTTTTGACGGCTGGGTCTTACATTTTGAATCCGGGCAAAGACAAGAAAGAGCGCATTGGCCGCATCATGCTGATGCATGCCAACAAGCGTGAGGATGTGAAAGAGGTTCGGACGGGTGATATTGCTGCGGCGGTCGGGCTGAAAATGACCACCACCGGAGATACGCTGTGTGATCCGGCAAAACCGATCATCCTGGAAAGAATGACCTTCCCGGAACCGGTTATTTCCATCGCGATTGAGCCTAAAACCAAGGCCGATCAGGAAAAGATGGGAATTGCACTGGGTCGGTTGGCACAGGAAGATCCTTCATTCCGTGTCGCGACAGACCATGAGACGAATCAAACGATTATTTCCGGTATGGGTGAGTTGCATCTGGAAATTCTCGTGGATCGCATGATGCGTGAGTTCAAGGTGGAGGCCAACGTCGGCAAGCCGCAGGTGGCTTACCGGGAGACCATCACCAAAACCGTTGAATCCGAAGGCAAGTTTGTTCGTCAATCGGGTGGTCGTGGCCAGTTCGGTCATGTCTGGTTGCGCATTGAACCGCGCGAACCGGGTGCTGGTTTTCTTTTCGTGGATGAAATCAAGGGCGGCATTGTGCCCAAGGAATATATTGGCGCTGTGGGTAAAGGGGCGGAAGAGGCTCTGCTTAATGGAGTCATGGCCGGTTATCCCATGGTGGATATTTTGGTTGCGCTCTATGATGGTTCATATCACGATGTGGACTCATCGGAAATGGCCTTCAAGATTGCTGCCTCCATGTCCATCAAGGCGGGTTGCGCCAAGGCAACTCCGGTGATTCTGGAGCCGATCATGGAGGTTGAGGTTGAAGTCTCCGAGTCCTTTATGGGTGATGTGATTGGTGACTTGAACTCACGACGTGGAACGATTTATGGTATGGATTCCGTAGGCGGGAATCAGTTGGTGAAAGCCATGACACCGCTTGCGAACATGTTTGGGTACGCCACAGATCTGCGGTCCATGACCCAGGGACGGGCGACATTCACGATGCAGTTTCACCATTACGAACCGGTGCCGAAGAGCGTTGCCGACGAGATCGTGGCGAAAGTCAAGGGCTAAGGGGAAAGAGACATGGCCAAGGCGAAATTTCAAAGAAACAAACCGCACGTCAATATTGGAACCATTGGTCACGTCGATCATGGAAAAACGACCCTGACGGCAGCGATCACCAAACATCTGGCCACCAAAGGCTTGGCTGAATTCAAGGCCTATGACCAGATCGATGCAGCTCCCGAGGAGCGGGCTCGTGGTATCACGATTTCGACCGCTCACGTTGAGTACGAGACGGATCAGCGTCACTATGCTCATGTGGACTGCCCTGGCCATGCGGACTATATCAAGAACATGATCACTGGTGCCGCGCAGATGGATGGCGCGATCCTGGTGGTGTCGGCAGCCGATGGTCCCATGCCTCAGACCCGTGAGCATATCCTGCTTGCGCGTCAGGTGGGTGTGCCTTCTCTGGTGGTCTTCATGAACAAAGCCGACCAGGTGGATGACCCGGAGTTGCTGGAACTGGTGGAGTTGGAAGTTCGTGAGTTGCTCTCTTCCTATGACTTCCCGGGCGATGAAATTCCGATCGTGATCGGTTCTGCCCTGAAAGCCATGGAAGGTGATACCGGACCGATCGGTTCGGGTGCCATTCAGAAGCTGATGGATGCCGTGGATGCTTACATTCCACAGCCCGAGCGTCCCTTGGATGGTGCTTTCCTGATGCCGATCGAAGATGTTTTCACCATTTCTGGTCGTGGTACTGTGGTGACCGGGCGGGTGGAGCGTGGTATCGTCCGGGTGGGTGAGAATGTCCAGATCGTGGGCATCAAGAAGAGCGTCACCAACTCGGTCTGCACAGGGGTTGAAATGTTCCGCAAACTGCTCGATCAAGGGCAGGCGGGTGATAATATCGGTGTGCTGCTGCGTGGTATCAAACGCGAAGATGTGCAACGTGGTCAGGTGTTGGCAAAGCCGAACTCGATCACACCGCACACCAAGTTCAAGGCAGAGTGCTATATTTTGTCCAAGGAAGAGGGCGGTCGTCATACACCGTTCTTCTCCAACTATCGCCCGCAGTTTTATTTCCGTACCACAGATGTGACTGGTGTGCTGAAATTGCCTGAGGGGGTAGAGATGGTGATGCCGGGTGACAACATCTCCATGGAAGTGGATTTGATTGCCCCGATCGCCATGGAAAAGGGATTGCGTTTCGCCATCCGTGAGGGTGGTCGGACCGTGGGTGCTGGCGTCGTGTCGGAAATCACGTTGTGACGATGGCCTGTATGGGAGCGGCGTCTGGAAGGCGTTGGGTGAATGGGTAATGGATAATCAAAAGATACGAATCCGATTGAAAGCGTTTGACCATCGGATACTGGATCAATCAACAGGCGAGATCGTTCAGACCGCACGTCGGACTGGCGCTGAAATCCGTGGACCGATTCCGTTGCCAACGCGAATCAGTCGATATACGGTGTTGCGCTCTCCGCATGTGGACAAGAAATCGCGTGAGCAGTTTGAGATTCGTACCCATAAACGGGTCATCGATATCATTAATCCGACGCCTCAGACCGTGGACGCCTTGATGAAACTGGATCTGGCAGCCGGCGTTAACGTCGAGATCAAACTCTAGACGGCGTGGTTGTCAAGGAAAGGATGGTGCAAGATGCGCGCGGGATTGATTGGACGTAAGCTCGGAATGAGCAGAATCTTTACAACGGATGGCAAGAGCGTGGCAGTCACGCTGTTGAAAGTCGGACCTTGCCCAATCGTTGGTATCAAAAAGAGTGATGTGGATGGCTATGATGCCGTACAGCTCGGCTTCGAAGATGCCAAACCGTCACGCGTAGCGAAACCGGTCCGAGGTGTTTTTGCCAAGGCCAATGTCCCACCGCAACGGATGCTCAAGGAGTTCCGTGTCTCGGAACCAGAAGCATATCAGACCGGTGACAGCCTGGATCTCTCTGTCTTTGCGGCGGGGGCGCAGGTGGATGTCACAGGGCGCAGTGTGGGTAAAGGTTTTGCTGGTGGCATGAAGCGGTGGGGATTTCGCGGTGGCCGTGCCAGTCATGGTGCCCATCTGACCCATCGTTCTCCCGGATCCATTGGTCAATGTCAGACTCCGGGACGGGTGTTTAAGAACAAAAAAATGGCTGGTCACATGGGTGATGTCAATGTGACAGTCATGGGCTTGACCGTGGCCTCCGTGGACCTGGAACGCAATTTGTTGGTGCTGAAAGGCAGCGTACCTGGTTCCAAGGGATCTGTTGTTTATATCCGGGATGCCGTCAAACCGGCCAGGAAATGACCCGTTTGGGATCTGATGAGATGATTGAGTTTCCTGTAATCGATGCGGCCAATCAAACGTCGCATACTGTCAACCTGAGTAGCCTTGTCTTTGGTGCGGATGTCCGAGGGGACCTGCTCAACCGTGTGGTCCATTACCAATTGGCCAAACGTCGTTTGGGTACCGCTTCGACCAAGCGCAGAGGTGAGGTACGCGGTGGTGGACACAAGCCCTACCGCCAAAAGGGAACAGGTAATGCGCGCCAAGGCACCATTCGTGCGCCGCAGTACCGGACCGGTGGCGTGGTTTTTGGTCCACATCCCCGTGACTATTCGGTCAAAATGACCAAGAAGGAGCGGGCGCTTGGATTGCGTTGTGCGTTGTCTGCAAAGCGTGAAGCAGGTGAGCTGATCATTCTCAAGGATTTTGGCCTGACAGAGATCAAGACCAAAGCCTTGCTTGGGATTTTGAATGGATTGAATGCAGCCAATTCGGTACTGATTGTGTTGCCGGAGAGCAATAGCCAAATTGAACTGTCTGCACGTAATCTACCCAATGTGGATGTGATTCGTGTGGAAGGCGTGAATGTGTATGATCTCCTGGTACACGAAAAACTGATTGTTACCGAAGCAGCGTTGCAAAAGTTGGAAGAGAGAATGGCCAGGGCTGCCGGGGCCAGAACATCTGAGAGCGATCAGACAGAAGGAAGCCAAGCATGAGTGGCCCATACACATTGTTTCAAGTCCTGGATGCACCACGGATTACCGAAAAGTCCACCATGTGCCAGGAGCAGGCCAATCAAATGGTTTTTCGCGTGGCGACCTGGGCCAACAAACCCCAGATCAAGGCTGCGGTAGAGAAACTGTTCAATGTTCAGGTCAAGACGATTCAAACCCTGAATGTGGTCGGCAAAATAAAGCGGGTTGGCCGCAATCAGGGACAGAGAAGTCAATGGAAAAAGGCGATTGTTCGCCTTGAGCAAGGCCAATCCATTGATTTTTTTGCCAAGTCCTGACAGGAAGTGAGAACTCCACGCACGGAGCGCAAACATGGCACTGAAATATTATAATCCCACATCCAATGGAAAGCGGACCCAGATTAGTGTGGACCGTAGCGCTTTGTATCGTGGAGAGCCTGAGTCGAGTTTGACGGTTGGACTGAACTCCTCTGGCGGGCGTAACAGTTATGGCCGGATGACCATCCGTCATCAGGGTGGTGGTCACAAGCAGCGGTATCGGATTGTTGATTTCAAACGCGACAAGCATGACATTCCGGCCAAAGTTGAACGTATTGAATATGATCCAAATCGGACTGCATTTATTGCACTGCTGCACTATGCAGATGGAGAAAAACGGTATATACTGGCTCCTCAACGTTTGGCCGCCGGGGATCAGGTGCTTTCTGGAGCGTCTGTCGAGGTCAAACCTGGAAATGCCATGCCGTTGCGGGTGATTCCGCTTGGATCGGTTGTGCATAATGTCGAGCTTAAACCGGCCAAAGGTGGGCAATTGGCTCGCTCTGCTGGTAATTATGTGCAACTGATGGGCAAGGAAGGGAAGTACGCACAACTCAAGCTTCCATCGGGTGAGATGCGGTTGGTATTGTTGGATTGCATGGCCACGATTGGGCAGGTCTCCAATCCGGACCATGGCAACATCAAATTGGGAAAAGCGGGACGTTCCCGTTGGATGGGCAAGAGACCTTCTGTTCGTGGTGTGGCCATGAACCCGGTTGACCACCCGCATGGTGGTGGTGAAGGTCGGACTTCGGGTGGTCGACATCCTGTGACCCCATGGGGTGTCCCGACCAAGGGCAAGAAAACCCGCGATCCGGTGAAGTCCACCAATAGGCTGATCATGCGGCGTCGTGAAACGGGCGATCGCAAGTAGGCATTTGGATGGCATCATTGTAACGCAACAGGTAAGCAACCGGGCATGATGCCTAAGTCTATGCCAGAACGGGTGCAAGAGGATTAGCATGGCACGATCCATAAAAAAAGGTCCATTCTTCGATGGATATCTTCTCCAAAAGGTGGAGAAGCTGCGCGATATTGGACGCAAGGAACTGATCAAAACCTGGTCGAGAAGATCGACGATCATTCCGGAATTCGTGGGCTACACCTTTGGCGTTCATAATGGACGCAAATTTATTCCGGTCCTGGTGACCGAAAATATGGTGGGCCACAAACTTGGTGAATTTTCTGCTACCCGCACCTTTCATGGTCATGGCGGGGACAAGAAATCCAACCGGAAATAGCAAGAGGACCGGATGATGGAAGCAGTAGCCAGATTGAGGAATCTCCCGGTCTCTCCGACAAAGGTTAGACTGGTTGTGGATCAGATTCGCGGACATCGAGTGGAGCACGCACTGCGCACGTTGGAATTTTCCAAGAAGCGTGTGGCGAACTCTGTCAGAGAAACGCTCAAATCAGCGATCGCCAATGCCGAGAACAATTATGGATTGGATGTTGACACTTTGATCGTTTTTCAGGCAAGTGTCGATCAAGGATTGGTGATGAAACGGTTTCGGCCTCGTGCCAGAGGCCGGGCCGGTCGGCTTATTAAGCGAACGAGCCATCTCACCATCACCGTGCGTTCCGCCGAGTAATTCGGACGTGACGAATCGGGTCGAAGGATCCTCATTAAGCTAGAGCTGGAGAGCGACTCAATGGGTCAAAAGGTACATCCAACTGGATTTCGTCTTGGTATTACCAAGACCTGGGACACGCGCTGGTATGCGGATAAAGCGTTTGCCACTTTGTTGCTTGAGGATATCAAGCTGCGTGAGTGGATCAAGAAGCGTCTGGAACATGCCAGTGTATCGAAGATCATCATTGAGCGTCCTGCGAAAAAGGCACGTATCAATATTCACACAGCACGGCCGGGTATTATCATCGGCAAGAAAGGTGCGGATATTGAGAAGCTGAAAAACGATATCGCCAAAGTAGCCAATACTGAGGTGGCACTGAATATCGTTGAAGTTCGCAAGCCTGAGGCGGAAGCGCAGTTGATTGCCGAGAATGTAGCCCAGCAACTGGTACGCCGTGTGGCTTTCAGACGTGCCATGAAGCGCGCTGTGACTTCAGCCATGCGTCTTGGTGCACTGGGAATTCGTATCAACTGCTCTGGCCGTTTGGGCGGTGGTGAAATTGCCCGTACCGAATGGTATCGTGAAGGTAGAGTTCCGTTGCACACTTTGCGTGCGGACATTGAATTCGGCTTCGCTGATGCCAACACCACCTATGGCGTGATCGGCGTCAAGGTTTGGGTGTTCAAGGGCGAGATCATCGACAGGGAAATCAGGAGGCCGTAAGGATTCTTTGTCATGCTTTTGCAACCCAAAAAGACCAAATTCCGCAAAGCCCATAAAGGGCGTATTCATGGCATTGCGGGTAGCTGTTCGGAATTGAACTTTGGCCAATATGGACTGAAGGCCATGGAGGCCGGACGTATCACGGCCAGACAAATCGAAGCTGCTCGCCGCGCCATGACCCGTCACATCAAACGTGGCGGACGTATTTGGATTCGTCTTTTCCCGGATGTGCCAGTCTCCAAGAAACCGGCTGAAGTGCGTCAAGGAAAAGGTAAAGGTAATCCAGAATTTTGGATGGGCCGTGTTAAACCCGGTCGCATTCTGTATGAAATGGAAGGGGTCTCGGAAGAGATTGCACGCCAGGCCATGGCTTTGGCCGGTGCCAAACTGCCCATTCCAACCAAGTTTGTCCATAATTGGAGGAAGGCGTGAAGAAGGCAGCTGAAATACGAGCGCTTTCAGATGCGCAAGTCGGCGAAAAGCTGAAAGCGCTTTATCAGGAAGCATTCAATTTGCGCTTTCAGCTTGCGACAGCGCAACTGGAAAATACGGCGAGAATTCGCAAGGTACGTAAAGAGATCGCCCGAATCTACACGATTGTTGGCGAACGCGCCTTGAAACAAAATGCGGTTGGCAAGGAGACCTAGTCATGGCGCAACGCATCATGCAGGGCGTCGTGGTAAGCGACAAGATGGACAAGACCGTTGTGGTGAAAGTCGAACGGAATGTGCGACATGAACTGTACGGCAAAATCATTAAGCGTTCCAAGAAGTACAAGGCGCATGATCCGGAAAATCGTCTGAAAATTGGCGATGTGGCGCGTATTCGTGAGTGCCCACCGGTAAGCAAGGATAAATGCTGGGTGGTGATTTCGGAGGAATCCTCATGATTCAGGTACAAACGACTCTTGAGGTGGCGGACAATTCCGGTGCCAAGAAGGTACAATGCATCAAAGTGCTGGGTGGTTCCAAGAGGCGTTATGCCCAGGTTGGTGATATCATTTCCGTGGCCATCAAATCGGCAATTCCTCGCGGGAAAGTCAAAAAGGGTGATGTCGCCCGTGCTGTTGTGGTGCGTACCAAAAAGCAGGTGGTGCGTGATGATGGCAGCTACATTCGCTTTGATCGGAATGCCGCTGTATTGATTACAAAGACCGGTGATCCGGTAGGAACGCGTATCTTCGGTCCTGTGACTCGTGAATTGCGCGTGCGAAACTACATGAAAATCATTTCATTGGCGCCTGAAGTTCTGTAAGCGGCAATGATTCGATATTGACGATGATGGGAAATGCTCGATGAATACCGCTTTCAAAACTTCCCTGAAAAAGGGTGACCAGGTTGTCGTGATCGCCGGGAAGGACAAAGGCAAGCGCGGTCGCATTCTCCAGATTGTCACCGATCAGCATGGTGCCTTGGTGGAAAAGGTCAACATGATCAAACGCCATACCCGGGCGACGAAAGAGAAGGCAGCTTCGATCGTGGAACGGGAAGCACCAATTCACATCTCCAATCTGATGTATCTGGATGTGGCCACTGGCAAAGGGACGCGGATTGGCAAGAAAATTTTGGCAGATGGACGCAAGGTGCGAGTTGCTTGTAAATCAGGCGAAACCATCGATCGCTAAAGAGTATTCATCGGTGTATTGAACCGGATTGAGTCCTTAAATAAGCCAGGCCCCACAGGAAATGAGCAATGGCCAGATTGAAAGAGCTGTATGAGAAAGAAATCAGACCCGCATTGATGAAGGATTTCGAGTACCGCAATGTGATGCAGATTCCGCGGATCGAAAAGGTGGTCATCAATATGGGGGTCGGACGAGCAGTAGCGGATAAAAATCTGCTGAATGGAGCCGTTACAGATTTGACGGCCATTTCCGGACAAAAACCACTGGTTACCAAAGCCAAGAAATCCGTTGCCGGTTTTAAGCTCCGGAAAGGGCAACCGATTGGCTGCTGTGTGACCTTGCGTCGTGAGCGTATGTATGAGTTCTTGGATCGTTTGATCAATGTTGCATTGCCGCGTACACGTGACTTTCAGGGGATCAAGGGCAACTCCTTTGATGGTCGGGGTAATTACTGTATGGGGTTAAAGGAGCAGATCATCTTTCCGGAAATCGATTATGACAAGGTGGATGCGGTACGAGGAATGGATATTGTGATCGTGACATCTGCCCCCACTGACAAGGAAGCCAAAGCCCTGCTGCGGGCTTTCCGGATGCCTTTCAAGAACTGATCGTCGAGGATGAGGCGAAGTCATGGCCAAAAAATCACTGATTGCCAAGTGCAAGCGGAAACCAAAATTCAGCGTGCGAACCTATCATCGCTGCGCCCGTTGTTCTCGACCCAGAGGATATCTCAGAAAGTTTACTTTGTGTCGGATTTGTCTCAGACAGCTTTCCTTGCGGGGCGAAATTCCCGGAATTGTGAAAGCATCTTGGTAGTAAACAGCTTAAATTGACTGGAGCTTTGTATCCATGGGAATGACCGACCCGATCAGTGACATGTTGAGCCGGATCCGCAATGCGCAAATGGTGCGTAAGGATCAGGTGGACATCCCCGTATCCAAGCTCAAGACACGCATAGCAGAGATCCTTAAGGATGAGGGGTTCATTGCAAATATTGAACTCATCACGACAGGTGCTTTTCCAATGTTGCGTCTTGAATTGAAATACCGGCAAGGACGACCGGTGATTGAGGAAATTCGTCGTCGTTCCCGTCCGGGACGGCGTGAATATGTGGCACGTGATGAGATCCCAAGTGTCTATCAGGGGTTGGGAATCGCTATCCTTTCCACCAGCAAGGGTGTAGTCTCTAACCGTGATGCCCGCAAGCTTGGGGTAGGCGGCGAGCTCTTGTGTACGGTTTTCTAACGTTCGAGGAATCGTCTCGTGTCCAGAATTGGCAAATTACCGATCTCCGTCCCCAAAGGGGTGGAGGTGACCATCGAAAACCATACCATTCAGGTTACAGGCAAACTGGGGACCCTGACACGCAAGTTTCCACCGCAGGTCCAGATTACACAGAGCGGTGATCAATTGATTGTCACGCCCAAACCAGAATATAAGGATAGTGGCGCATTGTGGGGGTTGTCACGAGCCTTGCTGAATAATATGGTCAAGGGAGTTTCAGAAGGATTCACGAAGACGCTTGAGATTATCGGTGTGGGATATCGCGCTGCGGTTGAAGGTCGAATTTTACGCCTGAATCTTGGATTCTCGCATCCGGTAGATTTTAATCTTCCGGATGGTGTGGAAGCTTCTGTGGACAAAAATACTGTTCTCGTGCTCAAGGGAATGGATATCGAGCGTATTGGGCAAACCTGTGCTGAAATTCGCGCCTATCGTTTACCTGAACCGTATAAAGGTAAGGGGATTTCATATATGGGCGAAAAGATTCTCCGAAAAGTCGGTAAGAAGAAATAATCGCTGACCACACGAGCAGGTGGTAAACAGAGGATGGGGATGGATTGATGTCACAGGATCGGCACGAAGCAAGAAAAACACGCAGCGCCCGGATTCGCTATAAGATTCGGCAATTTGCTGGTACCCGGTTGAGGCTGTCGGTATTCCGCAGCGCAAAGCATATTTATGCGCAGATTATCGATGATGCGCAAGGCATAACGCTGGTCTCCGCTTCGACCTTGGAGGTTGAGGTGCGGGAACAGATCAAAAATGGTGGCAATAAAGATGCCGCAGCCCATGTTGGCAAGCGTCTGGCCGAGAAAGCCAAGGCAGCTAATGTCGGCAGTGTGGTTTTTGATCGGAGTGGTTATCTGTACCATGGTCGGATCAAGACACTGGCTGATGCCGCACGGGAAGGTGGCTTGGATTTCTGAAGAGGCCCGTCACTGGGCTGGGACGATGATCGGGAGTGGCGATGGCTAAGCGACGCGGTAACAATACCAGCAGTAACAATAACAATCCGCCACCGGAAGAGAAGGTGGGTGGATGGCAGTCGGATGATTTTATTGAAAAATTGGTTACCATTAAACGCACGGCAAAAGTGGTTAAAGGTGGTAGCCGGTTTAATTTCTCGGCCATTGTCGTCGTTGGAGATGGCAAGGGGCGGGTAGGATATGGTCTTGGAAAAGCCAAGGAAGTGCCTGAAAGCATTCGTAAGGCCACTGAAAAGGCGCGCAAGAGCATGATGGATATTCCCATCAAAGATGGTCGGACCATATTCCATCAAAAGATCGGCCATTATGGCGCGGGTGGGGTGATTTTGCGTCCGGCAGTGGAAGGTACTGGTATCATTGCTGGCAGTTCCATGCGTCCGATCTTTGAGGCCTTGGGAATCCGCGATATTCTGGCCAAATCCACTGGTACATCGAATCCGCATAATCTGATTAAGGCCACCTTTGATGCGTTGAAATCCATTCGTTCACCCAAGGAAGTGGCCGCCAAGCGTGACCTGCCTTTGGCTCGCTTCGGAATGGCGTGAGGAAAGAACAATGTCCAAAAGTCTGAAGGTGCAGCAGATCCGTTCATTGATCGGACGTCCCATGGTGCAGCGTCTGATTGTGCGTGGTCTTGGTTTGAAAAGAATTCGTCATATTCGTGAATTGCAAGATAACGAATGTGTCCGTGGCATGATTGCCAAGGTGCCTCATTTGGTGCGTGTTGTTGAGTAAATACGACTTTTTGTGACACTGAATCTGAAGAATGGATTTCAGTTTGTTTTGCAAAATGTCGAAATGAAAGTGCAGCAAACCGATTTTCAATTGACCGGTAGGATAATGTAACTATGAAACTGAATGAACTGCCAAAAAATCCTGCTGGAGCCCGAGGCGGTAAACGAGTGGGACGCGGGATTGGTTCCGGACATGGCAAAACCAGTTGCCGTGGACAAAAGGGACAAAGTGCCCGCTCAGGTGGTTATCATAAGGTCGGCTTTGAAGGCGGTCAGATGCCCTTGCAGCGCCGTCTGCCGAAGCGTGGTTTCAAGAATCCGTTCCGTAAAGTCTACTCGCTGGTCAATGTTCAGGATCTGGAGATTTTTGATGCGGGAAGCCGTATCGGCTTGGTGGATCTCAAAGCCTCTGGTCTGATTGGCAGTGAACGGGATGGAGTGAAACTGCTCGCGCAGGGCGAAGTGACCCGTGCCATCACCATTGAAGTGGATCGCGCCTCTGCTGCGGCCATTGCCAAGGTGAGAGCTGCCGGTGGTGATGTGATTGTCAAGTTTGCCGCTGCTGAAATCGAACAAGCCGCTGCTGAATAGGGACGAGCAGGAGTTTTATGGAAGCGCAATCTCCATTTGCTGGACTGGCCAACCTCGGCCGAATTCCCGAGTTGCGCAAACGTCTGCTCTTTACGCTGGGTATGCTGATCGTCTATCGTATTGGCGCCCATGTACCTACGCCTGGAATTGATCCAAAGGCGTTGGCTGCTTTTTTTGATCAACAACAGGGAACGCTGCTGGGCATGTTCAACATGTTCTCGGGTGGTGCCTTGTCGCGTTTGACCGTTTTCGCTTTGGGCATCATGCCGTATATTTCTTCGTCGATCATTTTGCAGTTGATGACCGCCGTAGTGCCCAAACTGGAAGCCATCAAAAAAGAAGGGGAGCTTGGCAGAAGAAGGATCAATCAATACACCCGTTATGGAACGGTAGTATTGTCGATTTTTCAAGGGCTTGGCATAGCTTATGGACTGGAATCCATGCAGGCGGGTGGCATGGGTGTGGTGGTGGAACCGGGTTGGTCGTTTCGCGTGATGACGGTGATCACCTTGACTTCCGGTACGGCCTTCATTATGTGGGTTGGCGAACAGATCACAGCACGAGGGATCGGTAATGGGATCTCCCTGATCATCTTTGCCGGTATTGTTGCCAATCTGCCGATTGCGTTGGTCAAGACTTTGGAACTGGCTCGCACGGGTGATTTGCAGCCGCTGTTTGTTTTGTTCCTTCTGGTCATGTCTGTGGCCGTAACTGCCTTCATCATTTTCATGGAAAGGGCACAACGGCGTATCACAGTGCAATATGCAAAGCGGCAAGTCAGTGGTCGCCGCATGGTGGGCGGTGAGAGTACGCATTTGCCATTGAAGGTGAATACCTCTGGTGTCATTCCTCCCATTTTTGCCAGTTCGATTATTCTCTTTCCTGTGACCATTGCCAATTTTGCTCCCTGGGAATGGCTGAAGAATGTGGCGAATGCCCTGTCACCTGGTCATTTCGCTTACATGGTGGTTTACTCTCTGGCTATCGTCTTCTTCTGTTATTTCTATACCGCTATTGTGTTTAATCCGCAGGAGACGGCAGACAATCTCCAGAAATATGGTGGTTTTGTTCCGGGGATTCGTCCGGGTTTGAGAACTGCTGAATACCTGGATAAGATTTTGACCCGTTTGACCCTGGTGGGAGCTGTGTATGTCACTGCAGTTTGTCTCTTGCCAGAGATTCTGATTTCGAGCTATAATGTGCCGTTTTATTTCGGTGGAACCTCCATGCTGATCGTCGTTGGTGTCACCATGGATACCGCTGCGCAAATCCAGTCCTTCCTGATCAGTCGTCAATATGAGGGCTTGATGCAGAAGGCGAGAATACGTGGCCGCAGATGATGGCCATGACTTGGAGGAGACTTTCATGAAGGTAAGAGCATCAGTCAAGACACTTTGCAAGCTCTGCAAAGTGGTCAAGCGCAAAGGGGTTGCCCGGGTGATCTGCCCAGCACATCCCAAGCATAAACAAAGGCAAGGATGACCACTGACAAACCGTTCAAGTTTGTAGTGGAATGAGTATCTTTGGTTGAACCGGCTCAGGAGGTGGGAAGGTGGCCCGTATTGCTGGCGTAAACATCCCGATTAATAAGCGGATGGAAGTGGCTCTGACGTATATCTACGGGATTGGCCCAGAACGGGCCAAAAAAATATTATTGGACGCCGGTGTTTCCACCGAAGTCCGGGCTCGTGACCTGTCAGAAGCAGAAACAGCCCGTATCCGTGCCATCATCGACAAGGACTTTATTGTCGAAGGTGATCTGCGTCGGCAGGTTGCCATGAATACCAAACGCCTCATGGATCTGGGAACCTATCGTGGTCTGCGCCATCGTCGTGGCTTGCCCACCCGTGGCCAACGTACCCATACCAATGCCCGCACCCGCAAAGGTCCGCGTCGTGCTGTGGTCGGAAAATGATCATGAATCACTTACAGTTTGGCCTCGGTAACCAGACCAGGCCGGGAATGAAGGAGTAGATATGGCGACGAAGGCTCAGAAAACCGCTACCCGAATCAAAAAGAAGGAGCGGAAAAATATCGCCAGTGGGATCGCACATATCCGATCCACCTTCAACAATACCATCGTTTCCATCACAGATACCGTGGGAAATGTCATCTCCTGGGGATCTTCTGGAGCGCAGGGTTTCAAGGGCTCGCGCAAGTCCACGCCCTTCGCCGCCCAAATGGCCGCAGAAGATGCAGGTCGCAAGGCGATGGAACATGGTATGCGTAACCTGGAAGTTCGACTGAAGGGGCCTGGATCTGGACGTGAATCCGCTCTCCGGGCATTGGCCAATATAGGCTTCAATATCGCCTATGTTCAGGATGTGACACCCATTCCTCATAATGGTTGTCGTCCTCCAAAACGTCGTCGCGTCTGATTCGACTCGGTTGATATAAGGGACTTAAGGTAAAACATGGCCCGTTATTTTGGATCCAAATGCAGATTGTGTCGTCGTGAAGCAACCAAGCTTTTCCTCAAGGGGGAAAAGTGCTATTCCGACAAATGTGCCATCGAGCGCCGTAACTATGGTCCGGGTCTGCATGGTCAGCGACGACGCAAGGTCTCGGACTATGGCGTGCATCTGCGCGAAAAGCAAAAGATCAAACGCACCTATTGCCTGCTCGAAAAGCAGTTCCACAGCTATTTCGAAAAGGCGGCTCGCATGCCGGGTGTCACTGGCGAAAACTTGTTGATTCTCCTGGAACGGAGACTTGACAATGTGGTCTATCGTCTGGGTTTCAGCGCATCCCGCAGCGAAGCCAGGCAGGTGGTCAGCCACAAGCAGATCCTGGTGAATGGCAAATCCATCAATGTCAGTTCCTACATGGTCAAACCAGGGGATAAAATCGCGGTTGATGAGCAGTGCAAGGCTCATCTGCGCATCAAAGGCGCTTTGGATAGTGCCATGCGTCGCAGCTTCCCCTCTTGGCTGGAAGTGGATCCCGTGGCCATGACCGGTACATTCCTTTCGTTTCCGGATCGTGCGGATCTTCCGGCCGATTATAACGAAAACCTCATCGTCGAACTGTATTCCAAGTAGTCTGACTACATGGATGGGGGTAAGTGATGTACAGGAACTGGACGGAATTGATCAAACCACGCAAAGTGGAATTGGTCGGAGATGCCGATTCACAATACAAAGCCACCTTGGTCGCCGAACCCCTCGAAAGAGGCTTTGGCACCACACTGGGAAATGCTTTGCGTCGCGTTTTGCTCTCTTCTTTGCAGGGAGCAGCAGTCTCTTCAGTCAGAATCGAAGGGGTGTTGCATGAGTTCTCCAGCATTCCAGGTGTGCTGGAGGATGTAACCGATATTATCCTCAATCTGAAGGGTGTGGCCATCCGCATGAGAAGTGGTACGACACGTACCATGACACTCGTGGCTGACAAGGAAGGCGTGGTCAAAGCCTCGGATATTGATTGCGGCCATGATATCGAAATCCTGAATCCGAATCACCACATTGCCACCCTGAACAAGAGTGGCAAACTCAACATGACCATGACCGTCACCACGGGTAAAGGTTATGTGCGGGCAACCCCTGGCGCAGATGATCAGCCGACCAATATTGGCGACATCCCCATGGATTGCAGCTATAATCCGGTTAAACGGGTTTCGTACAAAGTTTCTAATGCCCGTGTTGGTCAACAGACAGACTATGATAAATTGGTTTTGGATATCGAAACCAATGGCGTGGTCAGCCCTGAAGATGCGTTGGCTCTGGCGGCCAAGATTTTGCAGGATCAGCTGAGTCTGTTCATCAATTTTGATGATATTCCCATCCACGAAGGGCGTGACGATAACGCAACACCCAAGTGGAATCCCAATCTCTTCCGCAAGGTTGATGAACTGGAGCTTTCGGTACGTTCCGCCAATTGCCTGAAAAACGATGATATCGTCTATATCGGTGATTTGGTGCAGAAAACAGAATCCGAAATGCTCAAGACTCCGAACTTCGGACGCAAATCTTTGAACGAAATCAAAGAAGTGCTTGAGGAAATGGATCTGAGCCTGGGGATGCATCTCGATGGCTGGCCACCGGAGAATATCGAAGAGTTGGCCAAGCAGTTCGATGAAGAGAATTTCTAGGAAGTGAACATCTGATTTAAGGACTGATGGATCATGAGACACCTCAAGCAGGGCCGCAAGCTCAATCGCAGACCCGATATCCGTAACGCCATGCTGAAGAACATGCTGACCAGCCTGTTCCGTTACGAGCGGATTGAAATCACCCTGCCGCGTGCCAAAGAGTTGCGCATGCTGGCGGACCGGATGGTGACCCTGGGCAAGAATGGTACCTTGCATGCCCGTCGTCAGGCATTGTCTGTGATCACAGACAAAGAGGTGACCCACAAACTCTTTTCCGATATTGCCGAGCGGAATCGTGAGCGGCAAGGTGGTTATACCCGCATCATCAAGACCCGCCACCGGTTTGGAGATTGTGCTCCCATGGCCTTTCTGGAATTGGTCGAGCGGCAGCAGGGAACTGTGACTGCTGCAAGTTGATGGTATCAATACCGTTTGACACAAAAAAAGCCGATGGCCAATGCCATCGGCTTTTTTTGTATGTGCTAACCGCAACCATTTTGGGATGATGCATTTCTGGTCCAGGCATCGCCTGCGGCGACCGGGAGGCGCGCCTGCGGCAAAGCGCGCCAAAGGCAAAAAGTCCCAAGGGCTTCGCCCCTGGACCCCACCAGGGGCCACTGGCCCCTGGACTCCATTGACATGACACATCACCCACCTGAAACCTACAACTGGCGCAAAATCTCGTGCAGTTCATCGATGCGTTGGCTGGCATCGTCCCAGTTGCGATCCTTGATGCTCAAGGTCTGGCTCTCCTGATTGAGACGAATGGTCCCTTTGCTGTGCTGAAGCAGTTGGATGATGCCATCGGGATTGACGTTGGGTGCGGTGTGAAACTGCAAGGTGGCCCCTTTGGGTCCGGCGTCGATTTTCACGATCCGGATGCGGCGACAGGCCTGTTTCAGGCTCATCACCCGCAGCAGATTGGCGGTTGATTCGGGCAGCATGCCGAAGCGGTCGGTCAATTCGGCGCGCATTTCGCCCAAGTCGTTGGCGGTCTCCAGGGTGGCGATCCGCTTGTAGAGGGTCAGCCGTTGCCGCACGTCCGGGACATAATCTTCCGGAATGTGGGTGGAGATGTGCAGGTTGATCACGGGCGAGAACTCTTCGCTTTCGGGCTTGGGGGTCTGGGAGGAGGGACCGTTGCCCGCCTTGAGATGATCGACCGCCTCTTTGAGCATCTGGTTGTAGAGATCGAAACCCACTTCCCGGATCTGACCGGATTGTTCGTCGCCCAGAATGTTGCCTGCGCCGCGAATTTCCATGTCATGGGTGGCCAGGGTGAAGCCTGCGCCGAGTTCTCCCATGGATTCGATGGCGTCGAGTCGGCGCAACGCATCATCGGTGAGCGCCTGGGGATGGGGGATGAGGAGATAGGCATAGGCGCGATGCCGGGAGCGGCCCACCCGACCGCGCAACTGGTGCAGTTGGGCCAGGCCGAAACGGTCGGCGCGGTGGATGATGATGGTATTGGCGGTGGGGATGTCCACCCCGTTTTCGATGATGGTGGTGCAGAGCAGCAGGTTGAACTCCTGGCGATAGAAGGAGAGCATGATTTTCTCCAGTCTTCCTTCGCGCATCTGGCCATGGGCAACGCCGATTTTCGCCTCGGGCACCAGTTCCCCCAGATCCACCGCCATTTTTTCGATGTCCTGGACATGGTTGTGGACAAAGAAGACCTGTCCGCCCCGGTAGATTTCCCGCAGGATCGCCTCACGCACCTTCTGGCGGTCGTACTGGATCACGAAGGTGCGGATCGCCAACCGGTTGATGGGGGGCGTGGCGATGATCGAGATGTCCCGCAGTCCGCTCATGGCCATGTGCAGGGTTCTGGGGATCGGCGTGGCGGTCAGGGTGAGGATGTCCACCGTGGCGCGCATCTGTTTGATCCGCTCCTTGTGGATCACGCCGAAACGTTGCTCCTCGTCCACGATCAGCAGGCCCAGATCCTTGAAAACCACATCCTTTTGCAACAGGCGGTGGGTGCCGACGATGATATCCACGCCGCCATGGGCGATCATTTCGACACTTTTTTTCTGTTCCGCCGGGGTGCAGAAGCGGGAGAGCTGCTCCACGGTGATCGGATAGGCGGCGAGGCGACGGGTGAAGGTTTCGTAGTGCTGCTGGGTGAGGATGGTGGTCGGGGTGAGCAGGGCCACCTGTTTGCCATCCATCACCGCCCGGAAGGCGGCGCGCAGGGCCACTTCGGTCTTGCCGAACCCCACATCGCCGCAGACCAGGCGATCCATGGGCCGCTCTTTTGCCATGTCGTTCAACACGGCCTCGATGGCGGCGGTCTGGTCCGGGGTCTCTTCGAAGGGGAATCCGGCGGCGAACTCTTGCAGCAAGGGATCCGGGGCGGAAAACGTGAATCCCTGGTTGGCCTCGCGCATGGCTTGCAGCCGTACCAGCTCTTCGGCCATTTCGAGGATTTTTCGTTTGGCTTTTTCCTTGGTTTTTTCCCACTTGACCCCGCCAAGCTTGTCGAGGGGCACTTCGTCGCCGCCGACATATTTGGTGACCCGATCCAGGTTTTCGACCGGGGCGTAGAGCTTGTCCGATCCGGCGTAGTGGATCAGGAGGAAGTCGTTCTTGATGCCGCCGACTTCCAGCGAGTGGAGTCCGCCATAGCGACCGACGCCGTGGTCGGCATGGACCACCGGATCCTGTTCACGGAGATCGGCAAACCCGGCGAGGAGTTGATCCAGGTAGCGGGGATCGGTTTTGCGGCGTTTGCTTTTGATGCCGAAGATGGCGCTGTCGGTCAGCAGCACGATCCCCATGCGGCCATGGATGAAGCCGTTTTCCAGATCGCCGACGGCCAGAAAGGTGGTGAGTCCGGGGGGGACGGTGAGCAGTTCCTTCCAACTGGGGATGGTGGCTGCGGGGATTTTGTGGTCTTCGAGGAGTTCCCGGAGTCGTTCCCGTTGTCCCATCGAGGCGGCGGTGACGCACACCTTGAATCCCTGGGCATGGGCCTGGCGGATGGTGTCGCTGGCCAGATCCAGCGGAGAGAGCGGCGGATCGCTTGGTTCCTGATTGATGATGGTGATGAAATTCGGCGCCGGATCGAATCCCAGCGAGACGCCGCCGGGAGCGGCCTTCGGGGTGGTGGCGAAGACGGCGAAGCGATTGAGTTGTTCCAGCAGCAGGGATTCGGCCAGATAGAGTTCCGGTGGCGGCGGCGGTCGGTTCGGGGTGATCCGGGCCTCCTGTGCCGCGCTGGTCAGCCGTTCCTGGACTTCGACGTCGAACCGTTTGGCTTCGGCCAGGGCGTCGGAATCGAGCAGAAACAGGGTTTCCGGGGGGAGATAGTCGAAAAAGGTTTCGGCTGGGGTGTAGAAAAAGGGGAGGTACTGTTCCATCCCCTGGGCTTTTTCCCCTTTGGAAACCTGTTTGTAGAGTTCGTCCTCGGCGGCGCCGATGCCGTGGGCCTGGCGGAAGTGGGTGCGGAAGTCGCGGATGGTCTCTTCGGTCAGGATCACTTCGCTCACGGGCAGGGCCTGGACCGACTGGATGCGGTCGGTGGAGCGCTGGGTGATCGGATCGAAGCGCCGCAGGGTTTCCACCTCATCGCCGAAGAGTTCCAGCCGGACCGGATCTTCGTGGCTGGGGGGGAAGAAATCGACGATGCCGCCACGGATGGCGTATTCGCCGGACTCTTCGACCTGGGCGACCGCGCGGTAGCCTGCGGAGGTGAGGAAGTGGCGCAGGGCGGCGATGTTGAGTTGATCGCCGCGTGTGACCGAGAGGCCGTGGGTGGCGAGGTATTGATGCGGCACCGTGCGGCGCATGAGGGCCGAGGGGGTGGTGATCAGGGTGGTGAGGGCGTGTCCGGTGCCATCGCCGGCGGTCACGGGTCCGGTGCCCAGGGTTTGGGTCAGCCGGAACAGGGCGCGGATGCGTTCTCCCATGATCGGGCCATAGGGGGAGAGTCTTTCGAAGGGCAGGGTCTCCCAGGCCGGAAAGGGCAGCAGGGTGATGGCCGGGTTCTGGTGATCGGCGAAAAAGAGCATTTCGCGGTAGAGGCTTTCGGCGCGCGCGGTGGTGCCGGTGACGATCACGACCGGGCCTTTGGCGTGGCGACAGGCTTCGATCGCGAGCCAGGCGAGGGAGGCGCCGGGGAGGTTTCCCAGGAGCGGATGGGGGAGGCCGCGTCGATCCAGAAGAGGCGCCAGGGGAGCAAGCAGGGGGTGTTTCACGGGTATGGACTGCCGGTGATCTTTGCAAGGGTGTGGACTGGCTCGGACAAATGATTGATTCTGTATTTATAATAATATAATATGCGATGTCAACCCGTCAGCAGTGGATTTCTGTGGCGCGGTGCGTGGAAACCGGGGTGGACGGGTTTTGGCCAGAGGAAGAAATGCGATGACCTGGGAATTGCAATTGTTTGTGGATCGCGCTTTTGAGGAGATGGTGGCGGATCATTTGGCGGCTGAAGGCTCCATGGGGGTTTCCACGGCGGTGGCGGGTGAGCGATTGCGCATGACCGGTTATTTTCCGGCGGATGCGGATCGTCATGGGGTGGAGATCCGGCTGTTGCTGGCGTTGGCTGCGGAAGGGTGGCAGGCCGAGGGAGCAGGGGTGGTCTGGAATTTTGTTCCGGAGCAGGACTGGGCCGAGGCGTGGAAGGTCTCTTATGGTCCACTGCCGGTGGGGCGGCGTTTGTTGATTTTGCCGTCGTGGTTGCCGGAGCCGGAGGGGGAGGTGCGTCAGGTGCTGCGCATGGATCCGGAGATGGCCTTCGGGAGCGGCACCCATGCCACGACGCGCGGCTGTCTGGAGCTTCTGGAGGAGGTTGCGGCGCATCGTCCTTTGGGGCGTGTGCTGGATATGGGGTGTGGATCCGGGGTGCTGGCGATCTGGGCGGCGATGCTGGGCGCCGAGGCGGTGGTGGCCACGGATCTGGATCCGGTGGCGGTCGAGACGGCGCAGCGCAATGCCGGACTCAATGGCGTGGCGGAGCGGTTGGAGATCGTGGAGCGTTCCGATGTGCCGACCGGGCCGTTTCAGACCCTGGTGGCCAATATTCTGGCCGGGGTGTTGATCGGGTTGGCCGGTGGGCTGGTGGGGGCGTTGGCGCCGGGCGGGAGTCTGATTCTCTCCGGGATTTTGCAGGAGCAGGCCCGTGAGGTGCAACTGGCATTCGAGGGCGAGGGGGTCCGGCTGATGCAGACCCGGTTCGTGGAGGAGTGGGCGGTGTTGTTTTTCGAGTGGGCGGAGCGATCATGACCGTATTCGATGTGGCAGTGTGGCGGGAGGGCCGGGTGCGCATGCTGGATCAGCGGCATCTGCCTGGGGCAGAGATCTATCACCATTACGATTCCGCCGCCGAGGTGGCCGAGGCCATCCGGGAGATGGTGGTGCGGGGTGCTCCGGCCATCGGTTGCGCGGCGGCGTTCGGGGTGGCGGTCGAGGCGTTCCGGTTGGCGCGCTCGGGTTTGCCGGACTCCTGGACCGAGGCCATGGCGCCCGGTCTGGCGCGGTTGCGGGACTCCCGGCCCACGGCGGTGAATCTGGTCTGGGCTTTGGAGCGGATGGCGCCTTTGTTGCGCAGCGGGGATCCGGCCAGGGTGCCCGAACGGCTGTTGCAGGAGGCCGAGGCGATCCGCGCCGAGGATATCGCCTCGTGTCAGGCCATGGGGGCTGCGGGTGCGGCGATTCTGCCGGCGGCGCCCGAGGGGCGTCCTTTGGCGATCATGACCCATTGCAATGCGGGTGCCCTGGCCACGGCGGGATATGGCACGGCGTTGGGCGTGATCCGTGCCGCCCGGGAACGATTGGGGCAGGTGGTGGTCTATGCCACCGAGACCCGACCCTATCTGCAAGGGGCGCGTCTCACGGCCTGGGAGTTGGTCCAGGACGGATTCGAGGTCACGCTGATGACCGATTCCATGGCGGGGCACGCCATGAGTCGCGGTCTGGTGGATGTGGTGGTGGTGGGTGCGGACCGGGTTGCGGCCAATGGGGACGTGGCCAACAAGATCGGCACCTATGGCCACGCGGTGCTGGCCAGACGGCATGGGATTCCCTTTCTGGTGGCCTGTCCGCTCTCCACCATCGATCTGGCCACGCCAACGGGCGCGCAAATCCCCATCGAGGAGCGCGTCGCCGCCGAGGTCACCCACTTTGCCGGTCACCGGGTGGCGGCCCAGGGGGTGCGGGTGTTCAATCCCGCCTTCGACGTGACCCCGGCGGAACTGGTCTCGGCTCTGGTCACCGAGCGCGGGGTGGTGCAGGTTCCGGACGCATTGCGGATGCGGGCGCTGTTCGGCTCTTGAATCCGGGCCGGGAACCGGATAAGATTGGATCGCTTCTTGCTCTCATAATTCCTGAATCCTCCGGGGAATGGCCCTTGCAGGGCGATGATCCTTCCGGAGCCAATCATCTGACGGGGAACCTGGCGCATGGATTTCGCGACGATCATCGGTTTCATTTTCGGGCTGGCTCTGATGTTCGGCGCCATCTTGATGGGTGGTCAGCTCGGCATGTTCGTGGACATCCCCAGCATCCTGATCGTCTTCGGCGGGACGATGGCCACGCTGTTCATCCGTCACCGCATGAGTGAAGTCTTTGGTGCCTTTGGCATCCTGATGAAGGCCTTTCTCATCAAATCCCACGACATCCACCAGATCATCGGCCAGATCATCGAGATGTCCCATGTCGCCCGCAAGGATGGCATTCTCGCCCTGGAAAAGGTCAAGTCCAAGGATGAGTTTCTGCAAAAGGCCATCAACCACTGCGTGGATGGGGCGGATCCGGCGTTTCTGGAAAAGGTGCTGGCCAAAGAGTTGAGCTATCAACGGGATCGTCACCGCAACGGGGTGGGGATCTTCGAAGGCATCGCCGAAGCCGCGCCCGCTTTCGGGTTGTTGGGCACCCTGATCGGCCTGGTGCAGATGCTGGTGCACATGGAGGATCCGAATTCGATCGGACCTGGTTTGGCCATGGCCCTGATCAGCACTTTCTATGGCATTTTCATTGCCAATCTGGTGGCCATTCCCATCTCCTACAAGCTGACCGCTTACAGCAAGGAGGAGCAGATGGTGCGTCAGGTGATCATCGATGGCATGATCGGCATTCAAAAGGGGGTCAATCCCCGCATGTTGATGGAGTCTTTGGTCGCGGTGCTGCCGCCCTCCGAAAGAGACATCAAATGATCGCGCGTGGTTGCTGATCGCCCAAGGGGATCACCAGGATGATCGATGAGCAAGAGGAAAAAGAGGGCGGATTGCTGCCAGGCGGTACGCCGGGGTGGGTGATGCCGTTGGTGAGCATGATGACCATGCTGCTGGCGGTATGCATTCTGCTGCTCTCCATCTCCCGTCCGGACGGCGCGCGCCTGGCCGAGGTCACGGCTTCGATCCGGACCGCGTTCGGGTTCGAGGCGCTGTCGGATGCGTCGCCGCGCCGCGCGGACAGTGGTGGTGGGGACTCCCATGCCATGGTCGAGGCCATGGCGTTCGAGCAGGCCGTGGAACTGGTACGCATCAAGGAAAAGCTCGCGGTTTTGCATCAACGTCTCGGTGACGCCAAGGCTTTGGAAGTCAAACTGGTCGATGAGGGATTCCTGATCCGGTTGAGTCGCGGGGCCATTTTTGCGGAAGATGCCGTGACCTTGAGGCCCGAGGTCGAGCCGCTGCTCAAACAGTTGGCGCAGATGATCGCCCGGTTGCCCAATACGGTGCGCATCGACAGTCATGCCGGAGAGGGGCGTTCCGCGCCGTTGGGGAGCGCCTGGGCGCTCACTTCCGCCGAGTCTGCGACCGTGGCCGACTTTTTCGTGAAATCCGGCGCGCTCGATCCGGCGCGTCTGCGGCCCATGGGGCATCCGGCGGTCCGTGAGGAAGGGGGCGCTGCCCCGATGGCGCGCATCGAGATTCTTCTGACCCGCGAGTCGCCTGCCGAGTCGGGTGTGCGCTCTTCGGGTCCGTCCGGAGCAGCGGCACCTGCTGCGGTTCCGGCTTCGGCTCCTGTCGCACAATGAAGGCTGAGTGATTTTCCATGGCGCAGAGCAATTCGGTTCAGGGACAGCAGCGGGCTTTTGTCCGGGTGGATGCCTCGCTTCCTTTGGCGTGGCGGCGCATCGAAGAGTCGCGTTTTCAGGAGGTGCTGGCCCACTTTGAGAAGCATCGTGTTTTTCCGCAAAAAGGGTTGGATGTCCACCAGATCATCACCTCCCTGGATATCACGGATGCTGTGCGCCTGATGGAACAGAGCGATCCCTTGCTGGCGCGGATTCTGGTGCGGCTGGACCAGAAGCTGAATTTGTTGTTGCGGCTGTTTCATCCAGGGGAGGCCGAGCGTCCCATGGTGTTGACGCCGGTCAATCTGAGCGGGGGAGGGATCTCCTTTCTGGATCAGGATCCGGGTTTGGCCAAGGGGGAGATGCTGGAGTTGCGGTTGGCCTTGTCCGTGGAATCCTTGACGGTGATCGATTGTTTCGCGCGGGTGATGATGGTGAGTGATCCGCAGCCGGATGGCTTGACCCGTGTGGCGTGTCGTTTCGAGCCGATTCTCGATACCGACCGGGAGCGCCTGATCCAATACATTTTCCAGCGCCAGTCGGAACTGCTGCGCGCCAAAAGAGGGTATTGAATCCAATTATTGAAAGATAAAGAGGGGGTCTGGGGGATTCATCCCCCAGGATTTTGACTTTAAACAAAACATTTTTAAATTTTTTTGTTTAAAGTCAAAATCCTGGGGGATGAATCCCCCAGACCCCCTCTTTTTTTTTAAAAGTTGTCCGCTTTGGAGAGGTTGACATGGCTGAAAATGTGGCGGCACCGGGATCCTCCGTGATCGACGTGCCACTGTGGTGGCGCAAGATTACGAATGTGGAGTTCGCTGCCGTGCGTCGCGCGCGGCGGACCAACCGACCCGCGCTCTCCGTCCACCCCGGTCTGGGCGGCGAAACCCGGTCGCTGCTGGAATCCGAACAGGAACATTACGCCTCCGGCCGGGTCGCCTCCCTGGCGCAACGCTGGCGTCATCTGGTCCTGGAGATCTTCAACGCCAAACTCAATCGCGTGGTGGAACGCTCCCGACCTGGCGCCGATCTTCTGGTGCCGCACCCCATGCAGTGGCACGAATCCGGGTCCGGATTGACCTTTTGGGTTCCGGAGGGGGAGTTTGCGGCTGGCGACCTGCTGGAATTGCGTTTTGCGCTTTTTGCCGAACAACCCATGCCCATGCATGCCTATTGTCGGGTGCAACGGGTGCGACCCGAATGGAATGGCACCGGCATTCGGGTTGATTGCGTTTTCGAGACCGTGGAAGATCCACAGCCTCTGCCGCAGACCGCTTCAGCTCCCGAGGTGGTCCGGCCTGCCTCTCTGCCGGCATCCCCTCCGGCGTCTCTTCCGGTTCAAGCGCATGCTCCAGCCGTGGCCGAGTCTGCGCAGGAGCGATGGGATCACACCCTGGCCGCAGGCAAGGCCATGCTGGAGGTCGATCCCAGAGTGGTTGCAGCCCATGTGACGCCCCCTCCACCTCCTCCGCCCCGTCCTGTCCCGAGAGCGGCGCCGCCTCCGGCCACGGTATCGTTTCAGGGAGGGGTGCATACGGGCACCAAGCGCCAGGATTTCCGGCTGAACGACAATCTGCCGTTGGCCTGGAAGGTGTTGACCCAGAAGAGTTTCGATCAGGCCATCGAGTATTTTGAAAATCATCGCGAGTTTCCGTTGCGCGAACGGGTGGCGCGACAGAAACGGCTGCTGGCCGAAGTCGATGTGCAGTTGAAATTGTTGAAACAGCTCAATGTCAAAGCCAGACGGCCCGTGGTGTGGTTCCGGGAGTTTCTGGATCAGCGGTTCCGACAGGCCAATTCCGAAAACGAAGAGGAGTTTTACCAGAGTGCTTTGATGCTCTTTTTCGCGTTGATCCGGGAGTTGACCAAGCGTCCGCCGGGTTCGATGACGGCGGCCCAGGTGGTGTCCTTGATCAAGGATCAGGTGGATTTGCAGATGGCGCGGGATCTGATGGATCCGGTGAGTCAGAAGCAGGCCCGGAGCAAGGCCGAAGAGGATCTGGTCGAGGTGAGACGCCAGAGCAGCAAACTCATGGCCGAGTTGCGCGCCGCCGGTTCGGATCTGGCGGGAAAACTGGAGGGGTTGCGCGAGGCTTTTGCCATGATGGATCTTTCGTTGCAGGATATCCCGAAACAGTTGACTGCCGAAGGGGATGCCATTTTCACCGTCAATCTGAGTGCCACCGGCGTGGCATGGAGCACCTTGAAAAGTCGGATTTACAAGGGGGATCTGGTGGAGGTGCGGCTTGGGGTGGATCCGGAGGGACGGGGCATGGAGGTGGTTTGGGCCTATGGTCGGGTGGTGGTGGTCGCCGAGCCGGATGAACAGGGGAAACGGCGTGTGGCCAGTTATTTCGAGCATATGGCCCCGCTTCATCGGGAGAAGCTGCAAGCCCATATCGTGCGTCGGCAGCGCGAGGAGCTGGTGCGGCGGGCCAACAGCAATACGTTATGATGGGTGTGTGGTTTCTGAACTGCGACCATTTCGAGATATGTTGTTTGTCAATGGGGTCCAGGGGCCAGGGGCCCCTGGTGGGGTCCAGGGGCGAAGCCCTTGGGACTTTGGCCTTTGGCGCGCTTTGCCGCAGGCGCGCCTCCCGGTCGCCGCAGGCGACGCCTTTGAGCTAAGTTCAGGTCAAAACGGTTAGGCCAAACCAGCGCCTTTGGGCCAAAACACATCATCTCGAAGCGGGTGCGGTTTGACCACACATCCCAACAGGGTCGCGGTTTAGCAACTGCCACGCCTGCTGAAAGGTGATGGCGCGGATCTTTCCCGGATGGCGTTGCAACAGGGTCTGGTGGAAGCGGGTCAGGGTGTCGAGATGGGCGGGATGGATCCCCTTCGGATGGATGTTCATGGACAGGAAAAGCGGCTCCTCCGGTTGGGTGGATTGACGGGTCCGGACATAGCGATCAAAGCAGGCCAGCAGGGCGCGCAGGTCGGTGCCGAGTTCCAGCCTTTGGAAGTCATTGGCCAGAATGGCCCTGGCGCGCCAGTAGGCCCGTTTCAGACGGCTTGCGGCCAGGGTGTCGGTGGTGTCGTCGGGGGTGGCGGGCAGGGTGCAGGGCAGCCCGCGCACGGGTGGGGTCGGACGGTTGGTCAGCAGCGCCAGGGCCTGACGCAGCGCCTCCGGGACGCGCACGGCGCGGCGCTCCTGCGCGGAAAAGCGGCAGGCGGCAATGGGAATCTCGAACAGTCCCGTGCCCTGGGGGGCCGGGGTGGCCAGTCCGGTGGCGGGTGCCAGCCAGTAGTTGCCCAGGGCGGGCACGGCGGTAAAATCGACCTCCTGGACCGGGGTTGCGAACCGGGCGCCGGGGACGATGCTCGAATCGATGCGATAGCCGGTTGCGTACAACGCCTGAAGCAGCACTCCTTCGTGGGGTTGCAGGCCGTATCCTCCGGCCCGGAAGGCCAGACACCGGTAATCCGGGGCGTGCGGCGTCAGCAGGGTGGTCAGGTGGTCCGTGGCCCGTTGCAGCCAGATGCGCGCCAGGCGACCACACGCCTCCGGATCCGGCGAGATCGTCCCGATCCGGTAATCCTTGGGATCGAAATGAAAGCGTGCGCCATCGAACCGGGTGGTGATCCAGTGGGGATGGAGATGGGTCTGGACATCGTGTCCCTGGCGGATCGCGGCCACGAGTTGCGCTTCGGCCTGGTCGGGAAAGGGATGGCGATTCAACTCCCGGTAGCGCCACAAACAGGCGACATCGGCAAACAGGGTCAGGGGAATGCCGATTTTTTCGCAGGTGGCGAGCAGTTGTGCGGTCGGGGCGAGCAGCACCGCCGCTTCGGGCTGGGCGAGGCTGCCGAGATAGAGTTCGTAATCGGCGGAATAGAGCAGATGGATCATCGGGATGGCCTGGATCCGGCCTCGGGTTTGCGCACCACCACCCGCAACATGTGGGCGCAGCATCGGCTCAGGGGCTTCTGACAGCGGCGCAAACAGGACTGGATGCGCCAGCCAAGCGCGGGTCCGATCCAGGGCAGATGCTGGATGCGCCCCAGGAACGGCCATTCATCGCGCAATCCTTTCTGGAGGCCGAAATGGTCGGTCTGGAGAATGGTGAAGCCGACTCCGGCCAGGATGGTCAGGAACTCCGGTGCGCCAAAGGCGTATTGATAGAATTCCAGTCCGGTCGGATCGTTGCGGAACCGGCCCAGTCTGGCCTTCAGCCGACGCAGTGGATTGAAATAGGGGACGGTGATGATGGCCACCCCGCCCGGTCGCAATACCCGCCACGCTTCCAGAAGGATCTTTTCCGGCCCGGCCCGGAAGTGTTCCACCACCCCGTTGGAAAAGTATCCGGCGTAATGGTCATCGGGTACGGCGAGGTTGCCCACGTCGCCGACGCGCAAGGGGAGATCGGGACGCAACCGCAATGCCTGTTCGATGGTGCGGACCGCGTTGTCCACCCCTTCGGCCTCGTAGTGACGTTGACGCAGGGCCAGCACAAAGGTGCCCACGCCGCAGCCCGCTTCCAGAATCGGTCCGCTGCGGGGCAGAAAGCGGGTGAAGACCTCTTCGAATTCGCCCAGATCCCCCTGTTCGGCGTTCCGGTAGGTCTCGGGGTTGAGGTGTTGATCCCAGAGATCTTCCCAGTAGGATGCGGGCGCGTGGGCGTGAAACCAGGTGAGACGGTGCTGTTCGACCGTGCGAATGGTCGTTCCCATGGTGTGGCTCCTTCCAGTCAGGCGCATTGGTGGCCCGGGAATCCCTCTTTCAGGGGGCGGGGGCGTTTTCTTCCTCGTCCCGGAGAAATCGCAACAAGAGCGTATGGCCGGCGTCGGCAACGATGGCAACGCGACGGGGGGTCATCTGCCACAGCGCAGCCGAGGTGAACCGGAAGGTCCGGGGTTGCTCCTTGCGGGAGTCCAGGGGATACCGGATGGTCAGGGGTTGTTCCCAGGGCCAGGTCAGATCGGTGGGTTGCCCGATCCGGACTCCGATGAGATAAAGTTTATCTTGAGCATTGGTGCGGATTCGAAGTTGCTGCTCCCCGGCCCAGGCAGTCGTTTCTGGCACGCACCACCATTTTTTCTCGTGTGCTGCCAGGGTGGTTTGTTGGGAAGAGCCGGTTGGTTGCGGATCCTGACCTTCCCGCTGCAAAGAGAGGGTGGCCGGTCGGCTGGCGAGATTGGCCAGGCGCAGGCACAAAGGTTGGGGAGCAACGCGGGTTTGCGTGAACTGGATGGCCAGTTGCAAAGCGCCGCCAAAGCGGTCATCCGGTCCGATGAGAAATCCCCGATGGTTGGGCAGGTGGGGGTTCAGGCGGACGAAATGGGTCGTCTGGCGATCCAGGCCATCCCAGCGCCTGGCATCCGGGGCCTGGCCGAGCGGGGGGAGGAAGAAGGCCGCATGCTCCAACGCTCCTTGGCTGAAGTAAAAGGCCATGCTCTCCACGTCGTCGTAGAGGATCCGCGGCGGGCCAAAGGTGCGGGCCTCCCGGTTCAGCACCTTGAGCTGGTCCGGATCGAGGAAGTGTTGTTGCCGGTCGGTGAAATGGCGGATCCGCTGATGGAAATCGCGGGCGAAGACATGGAGATGGTTGGCCAGTTGATCCATGGTGGCGAGGAGGAGCACCAGACCGAGGGCCAGCATCAGCAGGAGATCCGATGGCCGGATTCCGGTTGTCTGACGGGTGCGGAGCAGGCCGGTGATGGATTTCAGCCGGGCCACCAGAGCGGTCATGCCGCACGCGACCGTGGCGGTCAGCAGAATGCCGAACGGGGTCCAGACGCGGCTGAACACCACCCCGCCCTCGCTGTAGGGGAAGTAGACCAGCAGGGAGGTCAGGATCATTCCGGCGAACAGAACCAGCAGGATCCAATAGGCCCGGCGGTTTCCTCTGTTGTGGACGGTCAGAAAGAAGAATCCCAGGATCAACCACAGGATGGCGATCGGGGATCCTCTGAAATAATGGAACCAGTTTTTGAGCGTGGTGATCAGGACCGGGAAATTGAATTGCCATACGGCGGTCAACTCCAGGGTTTGTCCCTGGATGGCGGGGATGGCGAGCATGGGGTGGGGAAACAGGTGGGGCAGCAGCAGCCAGATCCCCAGCAGAGTGGCTCCGGCCAGTCCATGGAGCAGATTTCTTTGATTGAAATGGGTGATCAGATAACTGCCATGGAGCAGCAAGGCAATGGTCATCCAGATTTTGCCCATGGAGTGCATGGCGCAGGCGAGCACAATGGCCAGGAGCAGGGAGGGACCGCACGCCCCCCTGGTGCGGATGGTACGTCCCCAGATCCAGAAGGCAATGGCCAGGGACAGATTGTTCGGGGTGAACTTGTGGACCCCGTAGCCGGGAAATTCCAGACCCAGCAGCAGAATCATCGTCAAGGCGGTGGCCAGAGGGCCGATCAGCGGGAGCAACCAATAGGCGCAGGCGGCAAAGAACAGCACGGTTCCGGCGATCAGCACGCCCTCATAGGCGGTTTCCATCGTGAGTCCGGCGGATTCCAGCCCGATCAGCGCCATGGAGAAGAGCGGGGAGTAGGATAAAACAAATCGGCCATAGGCATCAAACAATGCCACGCCGTCGATGCCATCCTGATGGCGCAACCGCTCGAACTGGTCATTCAGGGCGGTCAAGGCGGGACAGGTTTGCAGCAGGCACTCCTTCATTTGTACGGTCTTGGCGATTTGAATGGCGCTGTCATCCGCTTCCAGGGGACCAAAGCGGCCAAGAAAGGGCAGCGCTTCCATGGCGGCAAACAGGCCAGCAACCGTGATAACTGAGATTATTAAAAATATTTTCTCAATTTTTCTCATCGGTTTGTCCTGAAGCAGAGTTTAAGGTCTTGATGCGTAACAATGAAGATCCGAACGATTGCAGAGGGGTGCGCGGCAGGTTCGATATGTCGAAATGCAGAAAGCCAAGAAAGAGTTGCAGACCGACCAGCAGCAGGATGGCGGTCAATACTACCGAGCCTGTGGGACGGGCAATACCGGTCACAATGCTTTCCCACCACTCCAGCGAGCCATAAATGATCCCCAGGAACAACAGGATGATGCTGAAAAACAGTTCGATCGAGACGACGGAAAAACCGCGCAGGAAATAATTATAGAAAATCCGTTTTGTCAGGTTGCCCAGATGGTTGATCAGAAAGGGGGCGATGATCTTCGAAATGACCAGGTTGCTTTTCTCATGGCCGTATTGGGCGGTCATGGGAATTTCCTGGACCACGGCGCCGATGGTATTCAGCCGGAAGAGCATATCGCTTTCGAAGAAGAAGGTGCGATTGATTCTGTCCAGCGGCAGCAGTTGGGCGACATGGCCATGAATGGCGACGAATCCGTTGTTCGGATCGAAGATGTTCCAGTATCCGGTGGAGGCCTTGGCGAAGAAGGAGAGCACGGCATTGCCGAAGATGCGGACCGGGGGCATCTGGCGCAGGCCTTCGATATCGAAAAAACGGTTGCCTTTGGTGTAATCGGCGCGGCCTTTCAGGATGGGTTCGATCAGCAGCGGGATCAGTTTGGGATTCATTTGTCCATCGCCATCCAGTTTGACGATGACGGTGCATTTTTCGGCCAATGCGGCCCGGATCCCGGTGATGGTGGCTCCGCCCACCCCCTGATTGTGCGCATGAAACAGCACCCGCACCCGGGGATCGGTGATGGTGGTTGCGATGTAGCGTCCGCTCTCTTCCGGGCAGTGGTCATCCACGCAAAAGATCCAGGTCACTTCGGGGCCGATTTTTTCGATCACTCCGGCTATATGGTTGCGCACCCGATAGCAGGGGATCACGGTGGCCACGAGTGGTGGGGCGGGGAGGGGTTCGGCTGGGATGGCTCCGGGCTGGGGCATGGTTCCGTGATCCGGATCAGGGGAGATAAGGGGTCGAGGTGGTGATGCCGTTGGGAGTGGCGGCCTCCGGCGGCAGCCATGGGAGCGCGTTTGGACGGTTCCCATTGATTCATTCTATGGACACGCTTCTTCAGGGTCAAGTTCCAAACTGGCAGCCTCTCCGGGCGGCAAGAGGTCGTGGTTGACAGGGGGTGGTTTGTATTTTAACATTTTGCTGCTGCGGCCCGAGTCATGACGACATTATTGAAAGAAAAGAAGGGGTCTGGGGGATTCCTCCCCCAGACCCCTTCTTTTCTTTCAAAAGTATGCATTCCTGGCATGGGCGCGGTTTGACGGGTCAATTTTTTTGTTTCATCGGGGGCGGCATGATCGGCGAATGGGTGGACAGGATCTTCGGTTGGCTGCCAGCGCCCTGGATCGTGGCCGGGATGGGCAGGCTCGGCAAACGACTGGACAATGACCAGTTGGTCGATGTGCTGCGTCGTCTGGCTGCGGCGCGGGCGGATTCCCTGCCTTCCGGGGCAGAGGCGCTGCGCTTTCTTCTCCAGTTGGATGGCCGCCTGTATGCCTTGCAGGGGCGTCAGGCCGTGCGCCATGGCCAGGGATTGCACGTCAAGCACCGCCTGATGAACTACCACGATTTTTTTGTCGCCCGTCTGATTCCGGGAGAACGGGTGCTGGATGTGGGGTGTGGCAACGGCGCGCTCACCTGCGACATGGGCGCGCGGGGCGGATGCCAGGTGCTGGGTGTGGAACTGGAAGCTGCCAAAATCGCCGACGCCAGACGGGATCATGCCCATCCGAACGTGGTCTATCAGGTGGGCGATGCCACGGCCCTGACGGACGGGCAGGGCGCCTTCGATGTCGTGACCCTTTCGAATGTGCTGGAACATCTCCAGGATCGGCCTGCGTTCTTGCGGCGTCTGGTGCAGCAGGCGACGCCTTCCCGTCTGTTGATCCGGGTGCCCCTGTTCGACCGGGAGTGGCGGGTGCCGTTGAAACGGGAACTTGGCGTGGAGTGGCGACTCGATCCCACCCACGAAACCGAATATACCCAGGAATCCTTTCTGGCGGAGATGAACGAGGCCGGGTTGACCCCCACCCATCTGGAGATCCGCTGGGGCGAGATCTGGGCCGAGGTGCGACCGGATCTTCCGGAGCGGAGCGAACCGGCATGCTGAATCCGCGTCTGCTGCTCGATTCTCTTCGACACGAGATTCTGGGACGACTGTTCCGGCGGGTCCATTATGTCACCGACTCGGGCAACTGGTCGTTCAAGTGGGATGCCCACTACATTGCCCAGGGGCTGGAACCGCTGCTCGGGCAACCGGTGCCGATCATCACCACGCCCTGGTCCCTGCGTCACCAGGTGATTCTGTTTGGCAACCGCTATCCCTATTTTTTCGGGCCGCGCGACCGGTTGCATCCTTCCAACACCCTGTTTCTGACCTGGTTTCACGGCGAGCCGAATACCGGAGATGAGAGCATCGACCGGATGTGCGCCCAACTTCCCGCCGCTTTTGACCGGGTGCGCAAGGTGATCGTTTCGTGCCAGTTCTCCCGTCGGGTGCTCATGGAACTCGGGGTGGCTGGCGACCGGATCGAATTGATCCCGCTGGGTGTGGATCCGGGCCGGTTCCGTCCCGCCGCTCCCAGGGAGCGGGCCGAGATCCGCCGGGCGTTGGACATTCCCGAAGGGGCGTTTTGCATCGGCTCCTTTCAGAAGGATGGCGTGGGCTGGGGGGATGGCGAAGCACCGAAACCGGTCAAGGGGCCGGATCTTTTCCTGGCGCTTCTGGAGCGGATTCGCGGGGTGCATCCTGGCCTGATGGTGCTGCTGACCGGTCCGGCCCGCGGGTATGTCAAGCGGGGGCTGGAACGGCTGGCCATTCCCTACCGTCACCACTTTCTGGACGATTATTTGCAGATTGTCCGGTATTATCAGGCGCTGGATCTTTATGCCATCACCTCGCGTTCCGAAGGGGGACCAAAGGCGCTGATGGAGAGCTGGGCCTGTGGTGTTCCCGTGGTTTCCACCCGCATGGGGATGCCTGCGGATTGGATTCTGGACGGTCAGAACGGTTTTCTCGCCGATGTGGGGGATACGGAGCGCATGGCCGAACAGGTGCGCAGCCTGATGGAGGATCCGGCGCTGCTCGACCGGGTGCGTGCGGGGGGGCTGGAAACCGTGCAGGGGTTGGCCTGGGAGCGGGTCGCCGCGCAATACCATGCCCTGTTTCGCGCCTGCGGCGTGGTCTGAAACGGTCTGAAACGGTCTGAAACGAGGTCGCCCATGTCACAGGATCCGGTTGTGCCGCGCATTCACATTCTCTTTCGTTTCCGGGATGGCCCCTGGGGCGGGGGCAATCAGTTTCTCAAGGCGCTGCGCGTGTTTCTGGAACGGCAGGGCTGTTACGAGGAGAACGCCGAGCAGGCGGATATCCTGCTGATCAACTCCGATCAACCATCGATCCTCCAATTCTTTCTGCCCTTGTATCGGCTCAAGCAGCGTCGTCCCGCTCCGGTGGTCATTTTGCGGCTGGACGGTCCCATGTGTCTGGGGCGGGATCAGCCGGTGGATGTGCATCTGGATCGGATGGGGTATGCGTTGAGCCGTTGGGTATGCGACGGCACGGTGATTCAATCCACCTGGAGCCGGGATCGCGCCCTGGAGCGGGGGTTGCGACTGCCGGCTGCCGTGCAGGTGCTGCCCAACGCGCCGGATCCGAACCTGTTTCACGCCATCGGGCGTGCGCCTTGCGCGCCGGAGCGCAAGCCGCGTCTGCTGGCGGCCAGTTGGTCGAGCAACTGGCGCAAGGGGTTTGAAACCTATCGCTGGCTCGACCGGAATCTCGATTTCGACCGTTACGACATGACCTTCATTGGCAATGCGCCGCTCACTTTCGAACGGATCCGTCATCTGCCGCCCATGAGCAGCGCGGAGTTGGCGACCGCCTTGCGTCAGCACGATCTGTTCATCAGTGCGGCGACGCGGGAATCCTGCCCCAATTCGGTGATCGAGGCGTTGCATTGCGGCTTGCCGGTGGTGGCCAAACGGGATGGCGGGCAATCCGGTCTGGTGGGGCAGGGAGGCGAGTTGTTCGACCATCCGGAAGAGATTCCGGCCCTGCTGGAACGGGTGGTGGCCGATCTGGAGGGGTATCGCCAGCGGATCCAGGTGCCCACGCTCGATCAGGTGGGGCGGGCCTATCTTGATTTCATGGTCCGGGCCTGGGAAGAGAGTGGTCGGGGCGCCCGCGCCAAACCGTTCCGGCTGGCGACCCGGTTGGCCTTGCAACTTCGTCTGGCCTGGTGGCGGCGTCTGAAACCGGGATAAGCGGAAAAATTATTTGCTGGTTGCCTTGCGGGGCATGATCTGATAGACTGATGGCATGAGCGACAACAATAAATTATTGTAAGTCAGTTCAGGGGCGAGAGCAGTTTCCTGGAATGGTCTGTTTGGAAAAACTCTCTCTTTTTTTCTCGATATCCATCCGAGGGCGCAACGATTATGAAGCTGAAAATGGAGTTTTCCGAATTGATCAAGAGTGCGGTGCAGGAGATGTTCTCCGCTTATCTGGTCATGCAGCTTGAAAATGGTCCCACGGTCTGCAAGAAAGACGAGGATGTCTATCGTCCCCCGAGTTCCGAGGTGACGGTGGTCATCAATTTCTCGGGAGGGATCAACGGCGGCATCCATCTGGCCGCGCCGTTGCATTCGGCCATCGAGTTGGCTTCGGCCTTTGCGGGCGAGCAGTATGACTCCATTTATGGCGAGGCCGGAGACGGCTTTGGCGAACTGGCGAATATCGCGGCTGGCGGCGTGCAAACCCGTCTGGGCACCCGTTACGGCAACATCAACCTCACCCCACCCACGCTGATCACCGGCACGGACTACCGGATGCAATACAAGAGCAACTTCGATAGCGTCAAACAGTATTTCAAGTGCGACGCCGGGCTGTTCTTCGTCGAGTTTTTCTTCTACGTTCAGCAGTTCAAACGCTGATCTTCCGTTGCTTCCGTCAGGTCGGCACCGGTTGCCGACCTGCGGGAGTCCACGGCCTGGCGGATTCCTTCCAGCAACTCCCGTTTGCTGACCGGTTTGGTCAAATGACCATCGCAGCCGGCGGCAATGCTTTCGTGTCGTTTGTCGCTCGTGGCATGGGCGCTCAAGGCGAGAATGATCATCGGCGCGCGTCCCTGTTCGGTTTCCCATTGGCGAATGCGTCGGGTTGCGCTCAGTCCATCCAGCACCGGCATTTCCAGATCCATCAAAACCAGGTCGAATGACTCCTTTTGCAGTTGTTCCAGTGCCTCCTGCCCGTTGTTGACCGTGACGACCCGTTCCTGGGACGACTCCAGATAGACCTGAAACAGGATTTGATTTTCGGGACAATCCTCCACCAGCAGAATCGTGAGTCTGGGAATGGAGAGGGTCGGATCCGAACGCACATGCAGCGGCGTGGCGCCGGACTCCGCCTTGCGGATTGGCAGGGTGAAATGGAAGCGGCTTCCCTGTTGCGGTTGACTCTCCACCCAGATGGTGCCCTGCATCAGGGTCAGGAGTTTGCGGGAGATGGAAAGACCCAGCCCGGTGCCGCCGAAGCGTCGGTTGATGCCGGTATCGGCCTGGGAAAAGCGCTCGAACAGATGGGCCTGAAACTCCGGGTCAATGCCGATCCCGGTATCGGCGACGGTGCAGAGCAGTTGATCGGAACGGTGCGGATCGAACCGCAATTCCACCCGGATCTCTCCCTGGGCCGTGAACTTGATGGCATTGCCGATGAGGTTGATCAGGATCTGCCGGATCCGTCCGTCATCTCCCAGCAGGATGAGGGGATGGATGTCGGGATCGATCTGAACATGCAGGACCAGCCCTTTCTGCTCGGCGGAGATGCGCATCAGATGGGAAATCTCTGCCACCAGGGCGCCTGGGGAGTAGGGGGCTTCGTTCAGGGTGAAACGGCCCGATTCGATCCGGGAGTAGTCGAGAATGTCGTTGATGATCGTCAACAAGGCCCCGCCGGAGCGGTGCATCATCTCCACGAAATGACGCTGTTCAGGCAACAGTTCGCTCTCCAGCAGCACACCGCTCAGTCCCAGGACAATGTTCATCGGGGTACGGATTTCATGGCTCATGGCGGCCAGGAATTCGCTTTTGGCTTGTGCCGCCCGTTCCGCCCGCTCTTTGGCTTCGCGCAGTTCCTGTTCGATTTTCTGTCGTTCGTTGATTTCGTCCAGCAAGCGGGCATTGCTCGCCGCCAGTTCCTGGAGCAGTTTCGTCATGGCGGTGCGGCGATAGTAGAGTTCCAGGAAAATCCGGATCTTGGACAACAGGGTATCATCATCGATCGGCTTTTCGATGTAATCCACGGCGCCGACGCCGTAGGCATGGACCCGATGGGAGAGATCCTTGTAGGCGGCAGTGACGAAGATGATCGGATATTCCCGGGTTTTTTCCTCGCCGCGCAACAGGGTGGCCACTTCGTAGCCATCCATGTCGGGCATCTGCACATCCAGCAGAATCAGGGCGAATTCGTGTTCCAGACAGAGGTTCAGCGCCTGATTGCCCGAGGCCGCTTCCAGGATTTCGACCTGGAGTTGGCGCAGCAGTTTGCGCAGGGCCAGACGGTTGGCCGTGACATCATCCACGATCAGCAGTTTGGGCAGAAAGGTGGTCATGACGAGGCATCCAGATTCCGACAGGTTGGAATACGGCCTGTTGTGGCCGGCACGTCACGGCATGGTGCCGTGCGTGGGGTGCAGATCCGGGTCGTATTCATGGGGATTGGCTCACCCAGTGGTGGATCCTGGTCATGAGGGGCTCCAGTTCCACGGGTTTGGTCAGGTAGTCGTTGGCTCCGGCCTGGAGACATTTTTCCCGCTCGCCGTTCATGGCTTTGGCGGTGAGGGCCAGCACCGGAAGGCGACGCCACTCCTCCCTGGCCCGGATCGCCTGGATGGCGGCATAGCCATCCATTTCGGGCATCATGATATCCATGAGCACCAGATCGATTTCCGGGTGTTCTTGCAGCAGGGCAAGGGCGCGTTTTCCGTCCTGGGCCAGGAGCACCTGGAGTCCACGGCTGCGCAACGCCTTGGAAAGGGCGAAGATGTTGCGCATGTCGTCATCCACGATCAGGATGGTTTTCTGGTGCAGGGCCGGGTCAGGGGGCTGGCTGGCGGGGGGGATGGCGGCTGGCGGCGGGGGGTCGGTCGGTCCGCTCTTCACCTGATGGAGAAACAGGGCGACCTCCTCTTGCAGCCGTTCCGGGGCGCGTTCTCCTTTGAGGATGATGTGATCGGTGAACTGGCGCAGCCGCAGGGTCTCGGCAGGGGTCAACATCTTGCCGGAGTAGACGATGACCGGAGGCAAGGTCATGCCCTGGGAACAGGCCTGCTCCAGAAGTTCGAATCCGCTGATGCCAGCGAGATTCAGGTCGAGGATCATGCAGCAGAACGATGCGGTGTTGAGGTGTGCCATCGCCTCTTCGGCACTGGCCACGCAGGTGGTCTGGACCGCGCTGGACGCGAGCAGGATGCCGATGGCCTTGCGGGCATGCGGGTCGTCTTCGATCACCAGCACATGCCGGGGTTCCAGATGGCCCTGACTGCTGGCAATGCGTTGCAGTACGGCCTGGATATGTTCCTGGCTGATCGGTTTCACCCAGTAGTCCGCGGCCCCTTCGGCCATGCCGCGCGCGATTTCGTCCCGCGCCGAGATGATATGCACCGGGAGGGCCTGCGTGGTCGGGTCGGCCTTGAGTTGGTGGAGGATGTTCAGACCATCCTGGTCGGGCAGGGTGAGATCCAGAATCACGCCGGCAGGGAGATGGCGGCGGGCGAGGGCGAGTCCCTGCGCGCCATCCAGAGCCATCAGCGGCGTGAACTCCTGTTTGCGTGTCAGATCCCCCAGAATGCGGGCAAAGACCGGATCGTCTTCGATGATCAGCACGGTCCGGTTGCCGGAACCTGGCGGGGTCGGGTTTGACCGGAAGTCGGAACGGGCGGGAACGGGCGGTTGGGCCGGGGGCGGTTCCTGCCCGGAGATGGGATCGATGACCGGCAGCAGCAGGGTGAAGGTGCTGCCCTGGCCGGGTGTGGTGGTGAGCCGGATCTGGCCACCCAACAGTCTGGAGAGTTCCCGCGCAATGGTCAGGCCCAGGCCGGTGCCGCCGTGGCGGCGGCTGGTGGTGCCGTCCACCTGTTGAAAAGCCTCGAAGATCCGCTCCTCCTGGCCCAACGGAATGCCGGTGCCGGTATCCTCGACCGCCAGGGCCAGCCATGGGGTCTCCTCTCCGGGGGTCTGGGACGCGATTCGATCCACGGTCAGGGTGACGGAGCCCTGATCCGTGAACTTGATGGCATTGGCCAGCAGATTGGTCAGAATCCGGGTCAGTTTGTGCGGATCGGTGTACCAGCCGCGCGGGGTGGCCGGAGCGATGCGGAAGTGCAGGCCGATGCCTCGTTCTCTGGCCAGCGGGGCGAAACGGCGCTCCAGATTGGCGCACAGTTGGGTCAGCAGCACCGGTTCGTGGGTGACCTCCATGCGGCCCGATTCCACCTTGGCCAGATCGAGGATGTCGTTGATCAGCAACAGCAGATCCTGGCCGCTGTCGTGGATGATCTGGGCCGATTCGATCTGATCGTCGGTCAGATTCTTTTCCGGATTGGTCACCAGGGTGCGCGCCAGAATCAGCAGGCTGTTCAGGGGGGTGCGCAACTCGTGGGACATGTTGGCCAGGAATTCGGATTTGTAACGCGAGGTCTGTTCCAGTTCGGCGGCGGTCTGTTCGGCCTCCAGCTTGGCGGCGCGCAAGGCTTCGGCGTGGCGCTCCATGGCTTCGTTCTGGCTTTGCAGCTCTTCGTTGATGCTGCGCAACTCTTCGCTTTGGGTTTCCAGTTCCTCGCGGGATTGCTGAAGCCGTTGGGCCTGTTGCTGGGATTCATGGAGCAGTTGCCAGGTGTGCAGCAGGCGGTTGAGGCTCTCCAGGTTGATGGCGATGACCGGCAGGATGCTCTCCAGCAGGGCATGGTGGATGGGCGAGAACGGTTGCAGCGCGGCGAATTCCAGCACGCCCAGCACCCGTTCCTGGAACAGCAGGGGCACCAGCAGCAGGGTGCGCAGCCGCGAGGAGCCCAGGGATGAGGTGAGGGTGAGATAGCCGTCGGGCAACTCGGCAATCCGCAGCGTTTCCCCTTTGCGGGCGCACAGACCGACCAGGGTCTCCCCGAGGGGGATGGTGTCACGGAGGGTGTCGGTGCTGTCCAGGCCATATCCGGCCTGGAGTCTCAGGACGCCCTGCTCTTCGTCATGGAAATAACAGGCGCCGAGGGTGGCATTGAGCTGTGGCGTCAGGTGGTGGAGCACATGATCGGCAAAGGCGGTCGGATCCGCGCTTTGTTGCAGCAGGGTCGAGAGGGTGTTGACCTGGCTTTTGATCCAGGACTCCTCATCGGTATGGCGGGCCATTTCTTGAAGTCTGGCAATGGATCGGGCCAGGAGGCCGAATTCATCGCCGCGTTCGATGCCGGGTACGGTGAGGGCGAAATTCTTGTCTGCGATGTGGGTGACCGCCGCGCTCATCTGCGCCAGAGGACGGGTGATGGCGCGGGTGGCGAGGATGGCCACGATCAACCCGAACAGGATGATGCCGGCAAGCAGCACAAGCAGCGTCTTGCGGCTGTGGTCGGTGGTCCGGTCAAAGGCGCGGGTCAGCGAGAGGGCTTTGTCGTGGGCGAACTGAATGATATAATTAATATTTTGATTGATCTGTTCCAGCCGTTGCCGGTACTCCGGCGTGGCGCGCAGGGCTACCACCTGATCCGGATGGTTCTCCCGGATCAGGTGGAGTTCGTGTTGGTACAGGCTGTGCCACCAGCCATCCAACAGGTTCCGGGTCTCCTGGACGCGTTCCAGATCTCCCAGGAAGCGTTCCTGAATGATGGCCAGTTGCTTGTGGAGCGCATCCCGGTTCTGTTCCAGGTTCTGCTCGATGATCTGGATCTGGTCGCTGGTCTGGACCGCGAGGAGTCGCTCGCTGAGGATCTGGATTTCCAGGATTTTGTTCTCGGCCTGGAGCGCCGCGCGGCTGACCAGAAAAGGATGCTGGACCAGTCGGTCGTGGATGGATCCGAGTTGCTGATTCTGGGCATCGAACAGCAGAAACTGTATGACCAGCAGCAGAATGAGCACGGAGAATCCAATCACCATGCGATAGGCCATGGGGAGGTGATCAAAGGGACGTCTCATGGGGTCTGATCCGAATGGTTGGCCAATGCGCGTGATCCGGTTTGGAGCGGGTTTTCAGCCCGCGTTTTTTTTCAGCAGGGGAGGGATCATCCCCTGTCGTTTGAACTCTTCAAAGAGATATCTCCCCAGGCGCGCCGCGCCGCGTGGCGTGTTGTGCATGCCATCGTAGAAGTCCTCGATGGCAAACTCTTTTGACGCCATATCCAGATAATAGCCATTCCGGGCCGGGCAGAGCGTCTGCATGGCGCGGTTGAGGCTGGCGATGGAGGCGGCGTAATCGAAGCCGTTGTACGTTTTGCCGTCAAACTGGAAGGTGCCAGGTCCGGTGCCGACCAGTTTTCCGTGTCGTTCGGCCACGAACAGGTGGGGCTGGGTGACACAGACCGCCTGTCCACCGGCGGCTTGGATCTTGTCCAGCAGGAGGGAGAGGCGTTCGGAGAACAGGCGTGTGTTCTGTTCGATCAGGGAATCGACCCCTGCGGTTTTGCCGGTGGCGTTATAATCCGAGTCGCGGGGTGGGAATTTCTTGTGGCCCGCGTAAGCCGGTTTGATGGCGGCCGCCTGGCGTTGTTGATCGGCAAAGAGCAGCAATTGATAGATGGCGGAGTTCTGTTTGATCTTTTCCTTGATTCCGGACGGTTCCGGGGGGGGGGCGGTGCTGGTGTCGCGTCCGGGCATGGGGGTGAGGCGGATCATGGCATCGTTGATGCCGATATAGAGTACATACAGACGCGGCTTGAAACCCGGCAGCAGCGGGAACCAGTGGTTGAAGGCGGCGAGGTGTCCAAAGGTGCTGTGGCCGTCGATGCCGGCATTGGAGACGCAAATCGGTTGATTGGTCTCCGCGCGCAGCTCCTGTTGCAGGATGTCCTGCCAGGTCTGGCCGTCGCCGATGTAGCGTTGATCGGTCGTGGAGCCGCCGATGGTCACGATGTCGATCTCTTTCGGGTTGAGGCACGAACCGCGCAGACCGAACATGTCGCGGGTATAGAGGGCGGTGGGGGTTTCCACGCCCTGGAGGTTGTCGGTGGTGAACAGGATTTTTTGATTGCGGATCAGATTCAGTTGCTGGGTCACAAGCCATTTGTCGTGTTTGAACCAGTCGCCGAACACGGCCTCCAGCGCGGCGATGGCCACGCCCAGGGCGAATCCGGCGCCGATCAGCAGGAAGAGCGTTTTTTTAATCCAGTTCATAACGCACCGTGTAGTCTGCGGCGAGATGTTGCGGCTGTTCGGCCTTGTGGAGCAGGGCGTTGCCGACCACCAGCAGATCGAGTCCGGTGCCCATGAAGCAGCGGAAGGCATCTTCCGGTGTGGCCACGATGGGTTCGCCCCGGACATTGAACGAGGTGTTGACCAGGACCGGGCAGCCGGTGAGCGCCTTGAAACGGCGGATCAGGGCGTGATAGCGCGGGTTGGTCTCCGCATGGACCGACTGGATGCGCGCCGAGTAGTCCACATGGGTGACGGCTGGGATCGAGGAGCGGGGGACATTGAGTTTGTCGATGCCGAACAGGGCGTTTTCGGCGTCGGTCATCTGGCGGCGTTTGTCCGGGGCCACGTCGGCGACCAGGAGCATGTAGGGGGTATCGACATCGAGTTCAAACCATGCGGCCAGATCCTCCCGCAGCACGCTGGGGGCGAAGGGACGGAAGGATTCGCGGAATTTGACCTTCAGGTTGAGCAGTTTCTGCATGGTGGGAGAGCGGGCATCGGCCAGGATGCTTCTGCCCCCCAGGGCGCGGGGACCGAACTCCATGCGGCCACTGTGCCATCCCACCGCCTTGCCGTCGGCCAGGGCCTGGGCGGTCTGGTCGATGATTTCGGTTTCGGACAGGGTGGTGAAGCGGGCGCCGAGGCGGGTCAGTCGGGTGTCGATTTCTGTTTGGTCATAGGCCGGTCCCAGATAGCCTCCCTGCATGCCGTCCTGTCCGAGGCGGGGGGGGCGGGGTTGGTCGAGCAGCAGGTGACAGGCGGCCAGCGCGGCGCCGATGGCTCCTCCGGCATCGCCGGCAGCGGGTTGAATCCAGATCTGTTCGAAGGAGCGGTCGCGCAGCAGTTTGCCGTTGGCCACGCAGTTGAGCGCCACCCCGCCCGCAAGACAGAGATTTTTCTCTCCGGTGGTGCGGGCGATTCCCCGGGCGAGTTTGAGGACCGCCTCTTCGATGACGAGCTGAATCGAGGCGGCCAGATCCAGTTCCCGTTGGGTGAGCAGGGATTCCGGCTGGCGCGGCGGACCTCCGAACAGGTCATGAAAGGCGTCGTTGGTCATCGTCAGACCGGTGCAGTAGTTGAAATAGCGCAGGTCGAGCGCGAATGAACCATCGTCCTTGAGGTCGATCAGGTGGTCCAGGATGCGTTGGGCATATTTGGGTTCTCCGTACGGCGCCAGTCCCATCACCTTGTATTCCCCGGAGTTGACCTTGAAGCCGGTATAGTAGGTGAACGCCGAATAGAGCAGGCCCAACGAGTGGGGAAAGTGAATCTCTTTGGTGACGTGCAACCGGTTGCCGTTGCCGATTGCCACCGAAGTCGTGGTCCACTCGCCGACCCCATCCAGGGTCAGCACGGCGGCGCGGTCGAACGGGGAGGGAAAGAAGGCACTGGCCGCGTGACTTAAATGATGCTCGGAAAAGAGCAGTCTGGAGGCCCAGTCGGTGTTCGGATCGACGGAGGTGCGCAGTGCCTGGAGGAGCACCGATTTCTGGAACAGCTTTTCCTTGACCCAGACCGGCAGGGAGGTGACGAAGCTGCCGAATCCCTGTGGGGCGAAGGCCAGATAGGTTTCGAGGATCCGTTCGAATTTCAGGAACGGTTTGTCGTAGAACACCACATGATCGAGTTGATCCGGACGGATGCCGGCCTCATCCAGGCAACAGGCGATGGCATGGGCCGGGAATCCGGGATCGTGTTTCTTGCGGGTGAAGCGTTCCTCCTGGGCTGCGGCCACGATTTTGCCGTCTGTGATCAGGCAGGCGGCTGCATCGTGGTAGTAGGCCGATATTCCCAACAGATGCATGTGGCCTCCCGAATTTTCAGAAGAGGGTGTACAGGAAGGGCGCGATCACGGAGCCTTGGGCCAGAATCAGCAGTCCGCCCAGCAGGACCATCACGATGATCACGGGCAGCAGCCACAGCTTTTTTCGGACGCGCAGAAAAGCCCACAGTTCTTGGATGAAATCCATGTTCGTCTCAGAATGGCCGTTTGAAGGAGTCGGGTGTGAAACTTTCCGGTGCGCGCGTCAGCCAGAGGGAGGGAAGACTGGAGCGGCGCAGGCGGAGCGCATCGCGTCTGGCCATCCGCATGATCAGCGCGATCGGTGTGATCAGGGCGAAAAAGAGGATGCCCAGGACAATGGGCCGGACGATGCGTCCCAGCAGCAGGCCGAGCGCGAACCAGAGCCGGTTCAGGGGGGCCAGTCGGTGGGGGGCGAGCACCGTGACGGCAGCCAGCAAGGCGGCAGCCAGCAACCAGACCACCCCCCACAGGCTGTGCAACTTCCCGGTGACGTAAACGCCACCCAGGGCAAGGAGGACGGCAAAAAAATAACCAAAATTTTTGTTGCTCGGCAATTGTTCCGGATGCGATTCGTCAGTCATCACCATGGATTCTCGGGAGCCGGGTATTTTATGGGGGGAGCCGCTTCGAATTGAAACATGCGCAGGGGCTGAATACAAGCAAAATTCTGCTCGCAGATTCTGTCGCCGGTGATCTGGATGGTCTGCTGGTTCAACCGGGTATCCTGGCGGCTTCACCACTGCGGCGTTGGTCAGTGGGGTCCAGGGGCGAGAGCCTCTTGGGAGTTTGGCCTTTGGTGCGCTTTGCCGCAGGCGCCGCCTTTGAGCCAGAACCCGCAATGGTTGTGGCTTGGAGATCTTTGATCATGCGTCACCAGAAAATCATTCCATGAGACACCGGAAAGAGGTATCCTGTCGTTCATCGTTGCCCCAAACCAGGAGTGCCCGCCATGTCGCACGCCGTGACTTTTGATGATGTCTGGAAAATGTTTCAGGAGACCCGACTGCAATTCCAGGAGATGGTCCGCGAGGATCGGGAGCGCCGAGCGGAAACGGATCGCCGCATGCAGGAGATGGTCCGCGAGGACCGGGAGCGCCGAGCGGAAACGGACCGCCGCATGCAGGAGATGGACCGCGAGGATCGGGAGCGCCGAGCGGAAACGGACCGCCGCATGCAGGAGACCGACCGCCAGATGCGGGAGTCGCGCGCGGAGACGGAGCACCAGATGCGGGAGTCGCGCGCGGAGACGGAGCGCCAGATGCGGGAGTCGCGCGCGGAGACGGACCGCCAACTACAGGAGAACGCTCGCCAGATGCGGGAGACCGATCTCCAGATCAAGGCGGTCGGCAAACAGATCGGCGAGTTGGGCGGTCGATTGGGCCAATTCATCGAAGAGATGATCAAGCCCTCCTGCCTCGCCATGTTTCAGGCGCGAGGCCTCCAGGTGGATGAGGTTTTCGGTCGGGCAAAGAAAGTCGTGGACGGCAAGCGCATGGAAATCGATATCCTGCTGGCCAATACGGTGGATGCGGTATTGATCGAGGTCAAAAGCCACCTGACCGCCGAAGATGTCCAAGATCATTTGGACCGTTTGACCGCATTCAAGCGATTTTTCCCACGCTTTGCCAATTGTCAGGTCTATGGCGCGGTCGCCGGCATGGTGATCGCCTCGGAAGCGGATCTCTTTGCTATGAGAAAAGGGCTGTTCGTCATCGCCCAGACCGGCGACAGCGTGCAATTGGCCAATGCCCCGGATTTCGTGCCCAGAAGTTGGTAGTGCAGCAATCTGGCGGACTGTGACCGGTTATGTATGCCCGGATGAAACCGATTCGGTTCCGTCCGTCCCTGCGGTCCGGGTGCGCCACTTCTTTGGAATCAGGGATCTCCCATGTGATCGGCCAGTACCGCCTGAAGGTCGGCGGTGGTCAGGTCGGCGCGCACCACGGCGTGACCGATGCGGGTGGGCAGGACAAAACGGATTTTGCCGGCTTCGACCTTTTTGTCGTGGATCATCGCTTCCAGGTAGTGTTCCACCGGGCGGGCAGGGAGGCGGGTGGGCAGACCGGCGCGTCGGATCAGGGTATGGAGCCGTTCGGCGTCCTCCGGAGGACAGAGACCGATGCGCGCGGCCAGACGGGCGGCCACCACCATGCCGGCAGCCACGGCTTCGCCATGCAGCCAGCCATCGTAGCCGGTGAGGGATTCGATGGCGTGGCCAAAGGTGTGGCCGAAATTCAAGAGCGCGCGGGTGCCCTGCTCCCGTTCGTCCATGGCCACGACCGCCGCCTTGATCGCGCAGCAGCGGTAGAGCAGATCAATGACCGGTTCGGCGGTGGCGGCGAGAATTTCTGCCAGTTGGGTTTCCAGTCGGGCGAACAGTTCCGCATCCCAGATCACCCCGTATTTGATCACCTCGGCCAGACCGGCGAGGCGTTCCCGATGGGGCAGGGTGGTCAGGGTGGTTGCGTCCATGAGCACCAGACAGGGTTGATGAAAGGCGCCGATCAGGTTCTTGCCGAGCGCATGGTTGATGCCGGTTTTGCCGCCCACCGAGGCATCGACCTGGGCCAGCAGCGTGGTCGGCACCTGGATGAAGGGCACCCCGCGCTGGTGACAGGCCGCCGCGAAGCCGGTCATGTCGCCGATCACCCCGCCGCCCAGAGCCAGCAGCCCGTCTCCCCGTTCAAAGCGGTTTTCGATCAGGGTGTCGAAGATGCGTTGCAGTGTGGTCCAGTTCTTGTAGGTTTCCCCATCGGGCAGGATGATCGGAGTGACCCGGTATCCGGCCTGTTCCAGCGCGCTGCGGGTCTGGGCCAGGTAGAGCGGGGCCACGGTTTCGTTGCTGACCACCGCCAGCCGTTGGCCGCGAAAGCGGGATTGCAACGCGGTGCCGAGTTCGGCCAGAATGCCGGAACCGATGAGAATATCATAGGAGCGTGGACCAAGATCCACGGTGAGTTGGCGTGCGGGCAGGGTGGTCGGGGACATGCGATGGCCTCGGAGCTGTTTTTTGGTATGAGGGATCTGGACGGATGGGGCTGAATCGTCTACAAATCAGATGCACTTTACTGGAAGAGGATGGGCGCTGGCAATCCCCCCTTTTTGGTCGCGTCCCTCCCTTTTGTCTCGTTCATCGCATCAAACAAGGTTGAAATCCACCATGGGTACGGTACGCAAACCAGGCGATCCGGGCAGGGGCGTCATCGAACCGGATCTCTTCGACCCGGTTCCCGGAGGACCGGTTGAACCGGATCTGGTCATCGATCGGCAAGCGCCGGAACCGGTGGCATCGTCTGCTGCCAGCCGACCTGCGGTCAAATCCGCAGCCAAGCCTCCGGCCAAACCTCCGGTCAAACCGCCCAGAAAATCCGGTTCCGGCTGGTTCTGGCGCTGGACAAAGAGACTGTTTTTGCTTGGTTTTCTCATGTTATTGGCCGGAATCGGGCTGGCCTGGGGGGTCTATCAGCATTTCTCCGAGGGACTGCCCACCCTGAACGGTCTGGCCGATTATCGTCCCAATCTGCTCACCCGCGTCTATGCGCGGGATTATCAACTGATGGGCGAGTTTTACATCCAGCGCCGGCTGTTCATCCCCCGTTCCGAGATGCCTCAGCGGTTGATCGATGCCTTGTTGGCCATCGAGGATTCCCGGTTCTACCAGCATCCCGGTATCGATATGACCGGCATTGCGCGTGCCGTGGTCACCAATCTCAAGGCCGGAGGACGCAAGCAGGGGGCTTCCACCATCACCCAGCAGGTGGCCCGCACCTTTCTTCTGACCTCCATCAAGAGCATGGAGCGCAAGATCAAGGAGATCATTCTGTCGTTTCAGATCGAAAAGCGTTTCACCAAGGATGAAATTCTGGAGTTGTATTTCAATCAGATCTACATGGGAGCCGGGGCCTATGGCATGGGGGCGGCGGCGCATGCCTATTTTGCCCGGGATGTCTCCGAATTGAGTCTGGGGCAGATGGCCATGCTGGCTGGTCTGCCCAAGGCCCCGAGCTATTACAGTCCGTGGCGTGATCCCGAAAAGGCCAAGGCGCGTCAGAAACTGGTGCTCAACCGCATGGTGGAGCTGGGGCTGGCCACGGCTGAAGAGGCGGCGGAGGCCATCGAAGCGCCGCTCAATCTGGTCCGGCCCAAGGAGTCTTTGGAACAGATCGCCCCTTATTATCTGGAACATGTGCGTCGTACCATTCTGGAGGAGTGGGGCAGCGATCAGTTGTTCAACGGTGGTCTGGAGGTGCATACCGCCCTGGATCCCCGGTTGCAGCGTATTGCCCAGCATGCGGTGCGCAAGGGATTGCTGGAATACGACCGTCGTCATGGCTATCGCGGTCCATTGACCCATGTGACGGATGTCGGTCCGTATGGCCGTTCCGCCTGGATCAAGAGTCATGAAAAGAGTCAGCCCACGGCTGGCGGGTTTGTGCAGGCTCTGGTCCTCGAAGTGCCCAAGCAGCAGGGGGCTGCCTTGTTGATGCTCACCTCGGGCAAGGAGGTGCCGCTCACCATGGAGGGGGTGAAATGGGCGCGTCCACGGCGCAAGGATGCCAAGGACAGTCGCGATGGCAAGGATCTCGGACCCGCTCCCAAGAAGATCGCCGATCTGTTGAGTCCGGGGGATGTGATTCTGGTCGATCCGCCCGAAGGCAAGCGGAATTATTATCTCCTGGCCCAGGATCCGGTGGCCGAAGCGGCTCTGGTCAGCATGGACCCGCATACCGGGCAGGTGTTGGCCATGGTGGGAGGCTATGATTTCGGGCGCAGCGAATTCAACCGCGCCATTCAGAGCATGCGCCAGCCCGGTTCCTCTTTCAAGCCGTTCATCTACACCGCAGCCATGGACAAGGGGTTCTCCCCGGTAGACAAGATCGACGACAGTCCGTTGCCCATCACCTATCGGGATCCGAATACCGGTGAGTCCAAGGTGTGGCAGCCGGAAAACTACGAGAAGAAATACTTCGGACCCACCACGATTCGCGTGGCCTTGACCCATTCGCGCAATCTGGTGACTGTCCGGCTGGCCAAGAGCATCGGCATTCCCTATATCGCCTCGTATTTGAAGAATTTCGGGCTGGATGTGCCTGCGGACCGGCAGGATCTGTCGCTCTCCCTGGGGTCATTGGGTTTTTCGCCGCTCAAGATGACGGCGGCCTATGCGGTATTTGCCAACGGCGGCAAGCGGGTCGAGCCGGTTTACATCGCCCGGGTGCAGGACCGGTTCGGACGGACCATTTTCCGGCATGGGGGCGGGGACTGTCTGTTGTGTCATCAGGAGCCGGAGCGGATCATTCCCCAGGCTGGCGAGGCGCCCAGTTCGCCGAAATTCGGCAAGCCGACCTTGAATCCGGCCAGTGTCTATCAGGTGGTGGGGTTGATGAAGGGGGTGGTGCGTTATGGCACCGCGCGCAAGGCGCTGGCGCTCAATCGGCCGATTGCGGGCAAGACCGGCACCACCAACGATTATCGGGATGCCTGGTTCATGGGGATCGCCCCGTCGCTGGTGGCCGGGGTTTGGGTGGGCATGGATGATTTCTCCATTCTCGGCGAGACCGGCGGCACGGCGGCGTTGCCGATCTGGATGGATTACATGCAAGAGGCGTTGCAGGGGCAGCCTGCGACCGATTTTGCCGTGCCGCCGGGGATTTCGTTGGAGGAGATCGATGCCGAGACCGGGACTCTGCCGGATGCCGGTACGACCCATCGGGTTTTCGAGGCGTTCAAGCCGGGTCAGACGCCTCTGGCCGCTGCGGCGACCCATGAGGAGGGGAGCAGTGGCGCGGCGGGCGAGTCTTTGGGTGAGGATGATCCTGGTGTCCCGTCGTCTTCGTGGGGTACGCCTGCGGCTCCGGCGGGCAAGCCGGCGCGGGGGGGCAGCAGTTGGGGGAGTGGTGGTGGCGGGACGGTAACGCCTCCGGTGGCTCCGGGTGGCGGTCGTCATGGCCAGGGGGAGATGGACGGCGGGCTTTACTGAAACCATTAAAAAAAAAGAGGGGGTCTGGGGGACGAATCCCCCAGACCCCCTCTTTTTTTCAATGGTTTGTTTTGAAATGGGCGCGGTTTGTGTGGGGATCGCCCAGGTCAGGAGGCAAACACCTCCTCGATGGAGTTGGCAAACACGAAATTGTCGCTCCAGATTTCAATCCGTTCCAGATTGGCCGACCTCACCTTGTCGATCACGCCATCTGGTGTCGGGCCGAATTTGCGGCGCATCTGTTTGAGGAGCATGGCAGCGGCTTCTTCCTGACGCCCCTCCTGACGCCCCTCCTGACGCCCCTCCTGACGCCCCTCCTGACGCCCCTGATCCATCCACGGTTTGACCCACTCTTGAACGGTTTCGGCTAACATGGTGCCCACCTCATACAGGTTGGTTATTTCTGGAATTTCACTCTTCGGCAGACGTTTTGGCAACAAGACCCGTCTCAGCCATATGGCGAAGGCCCGGCGCAGACTGGCCTGCTCGGGCGCTTGCAACCACTCTTGCAGGGTGTTGACCAACTCCCGGACCGTCTCCACAGATCGGCTCTTCTCCAGACGGAACAGCACCGCTGCCAGATTGCGCAAAGACTCCAACTCCGATTCCGCCATGGTGGTCACATCCAGGAGCAGATAGCGCATGTGGAGTTGATAAACATCCAGGCCAGGGAGCGGGACGATCATCTCGTTGACATCCAGCGGAGCATCCCATTTTTGTTTCCCAGTATAGATCACAACCGGCAAAATGGGGGGTAATTTTTTGTCCGGTAACTGTTTGGCCTTGCGCAGATCCTGGTACAGGGAAAACATGTAATCGCCCACCCGCAGGGGCATGAAGTCGTCGATCCAGGTCTGAAATTCCAACAGGATATACACATACAGCCAGGCATCGCCAAAACGCAGTCGCCAGATGACATCATCCTCCCGATCACGGAATTCGTCCCCGACAAACAGGCCATTCACCTTTTCCATGGTGGAAAAGTCGAGACGCGCCACCCAGTCCCCGTGAACAAAACCCAGGATCAGATCCCGCACCATCTCGGGATGGGAAAAAAGCAGCTTGTAGCTGGAATCGTTGTCGAGCCTGTTGGGCATGGTGTGTTCTGGCAGTGGGAGAGAGTCGATGACGGGGATCCGTTGGCAGTGTAGCTGGAACTCATACTCACCATGCGCGCGGCACAAAATTTTGATCATTGGCCATGCGCACGTTGTCGCCTGCCTGCACGATGACGAACAGTCCCTGGTTGATGGCAAAGCGCATCACGTTCTCTTCGATCACCATGGCCGCAATTGCCCCCATGACCTTCAGGTCCGCATAACGGGGGAAAAACTCCCGAAAATTCGTCAAATCCTCCATGAACTCCTCCACATCCTTCACGGTCATCTTGCTCTTCACCTCGACCAGGGCCAGGGTATCGGTATTTTCCACCAGGAGATCGATTTCCATAAAGCGACCTCCAGGGAGTTTGGCCGTCACCCGGCGGCTGACATGATGGATCGGAATACCCCGCTGCTCGAACAGGATTTCGCAGGCCGGTGCGACCAGCCCTTCCACAAACTCCCCCAGCCGTCCACCCAGTTGACCGAGGCGGCGGTCGAGTTCTTTGGACCGGAGTTCGGACTGACGAGCGAGTTCTTTGATCTGGCGGTCGGTCTCCTGGAACTTGAGGTCGGTCTCCTTGAAACGGCGGTCGGTCTCCTGGAATTTGAGGTCGGTCTCTTTGGACTGAAGTGCGATTTCCTTGATCAGACGGTCGGTCTCTTTGGAGCGACGGTCGGTCTCCTGGAACATTTTCCAGACATCATCAAAGGTCAGGGCCTGAGACATGGGGGTTCTCCGGGTTGTGGCATTTAATGCGCTGCTTGCGAGTCGTCTCCAGTATACGGCCAATCGTACAATGAGACAACCATTCGTTGGCTGAATGGTCATCCGCTCCAGCCAGGGATTCCATCACACCTTTCAGGAGTCATCCATTAATGCGACTTGATGTTTCAAAATCGCCTGGAACGCATGGCAGCCTTGACCATGATATAACCAAGCAATATACTCATGGATCAGTCAATCACACCATGACCGCAGCAGGAGACAATAAATGGCAAATAATATTATTAATCAATCAGTTATTTCCATCCCCCCCCCGAGTGAAATCGTCTTCATCGATGCGGCTGTGCCGGATCCGGTAGGTCTGTTGTCCGGGATTGCCGCCAATGCCCTGGTGGTGAGGCTGGATGCGGGTCAGGACGGGGTGACTCAGATCACCTCGGTATTGGAAAAACATCAAAATATTTCTGCGATTCACATCCTCTCCCACGGTGCGCCCGGCCAATTGCAACTCGGTTCCCGGCATCTCTCCCTGGATAATCTCTCCGCGTATTCCACCGCTCTTTTTTCCTGGCGCGATGCACTCACCCCGGATGCCGATCTGCTGCTGTATGGCTGCGATGTGGCGCAAGGAGAAGGCGGCAGCCGATTCGTTCAGGCGTTGTCCCAATTGACCGGTGCCGATGTGGCGGCTTCAATGAATGCTACAGGCAATATGGCATTAGGAGGAGATTGGATTCTTGAAGATAAAACCGGTCTAATTGAATATCCAATTATTCTTGCTGAGGAAGAAATTGATCGTTATCACGGTTTGCTATCGGTAGCCGGAGACATGGATCTAACATTTGGAGATGGTAACGGATACCTGATTCTATCATCACATAGAACAGATGTAACCGTTCAGATCAGAAACAAAGGTGCCAAGCCTTGACAAGGTGATTATTGAC